>JABABY010000061.1 GCA_014237955.1 Planctomycetota bacterium | reverse complement strand
CGCTGGGGCGATTCAACACAACACCAAATGCTCCATTCTCATCATGCTCGATCAGAAACACCACGGTCTGAGAAAAATTCGGGTCTGTTAAATGGGCGGATGCTACTAGAAGCTGACCCTTGAGATAATTCATGGCAGATCGTTTTTCTGTCAAAAGAAAGATCCGAAACATGCTGCTGATGTCTTCTCTAACATTATTGCCATAAACAGGCTCTAAGGCAAAGGACTGCATGTGATCTTTGTGACTGCTCCGGAAACCACTCGACTGCGTGATGCATCTATGTCTACAATCGATGAGCGATGCTGCGGTTCGGTTTCAGGACACGAACGGCCGGAAAACGAAACGGAAGTAAATGGTGACAACGGGGTTCCGTCTTGATGGACCGAATACCGCCGGAAGCGGTTGACTTGGCATGCAACAAGAGGGACACTTCAGCAGTCTGTTTAGGCATCGTCGCCCGTACAGGCGCCATGAAAAAATCTACCTAGTGGATTTCACGAAACAGTCGGTAATGTGATTGTCTTGCCGGCGTTATATTTTCAACGAGTCGTGGCGTTTTTTAGACGCTCCCGGCCAAATAGTATCGCAAATGGCCCGCCGGATAGCTCCAGCGGTAGCCACTATCATCATCTACGAGAATTTCCCCATGATGGACACCCAACAGCCCGAAGAGTCTGGCAAGCCAAGTGATGCAACGCATTTAACCGGCGAAAACGATGTCGAGCAGACCGACCAACCCACAGACGATACTCCCTCCCAGACAAGTCCTGGTGCAACTGCGCCATCAGGCTCTCCTAACTCTGGTCAAACCGTGTCGGCAACCTCACCTCGTTTGACTCGGCCCATTAAAATTGGATCCCAGCGCGATGACAGGTCGAGTACCACAAAGGCGAAGAGGAAGTCGCCGATTCTCAATCCGACTGCTCGCTCCAACGAGACGGATCCCATGACCACCGAGACGGCCGGTGGCGGAGAAAAACCAAAGAAGCACAAACCGGCGGCCCCGACAATTGAAAAAACGATTACCCCCGATGTTCAAAAAGAAATGGACATGGCTCTTGGTGGTGAAACAATTGACGCGTTGATGGAGTCTGGTGCTGGCAACATCGCAGAAAGTGAACTCGCTGAAGGGGACCGGGCCAAGGGGCGTATCTTGTCGATGAACGAGGAAAATATTTTCATCGACTTGGAACAGCGAAACCAGGGAATCGTGTCGCGTAGACAATTAAAGGAAATCCCACCACTTGGAAGCGTGGTTGATGTTGTGGTCAGTCGCTTCGATCACGAAGAAGGCCTCTATGAACTTGCAATGTGCGGAGCAGCGGTCAATGTCGCTAGCTGGAACGAGCTTTCTGAAGGCCAGGTTGTAGACGCCATGGTAACAGGCCACAACAAAGGTGGTCTGGAAGTCGAAGTTAACCGACTCAAGGGTTTTGTGCCGATCAGCCAGATAGCACGTTATCGGGTTGACGATCTGGAAGAATTTGTCGGCCAGAAATTTTCATGTGTCGTTATAGAATTGGATGTCAGCCGACACAAATTGGTGCTTAGCCGACGCGCAATACTGGAACGTGAAAGGGCAGAAGCACAAGAACAACTGATTGCTGGACTAGAAGTGGGTTCTGTTCGTGAAGGAATTGTCACGCGATTACAACCTTTCGGTGCTTTTGTTGATATTGGTGGGATCGATGGTTTAATCCATATCAGCCAATTGAGCTGGGATCGAGTTGGACATCCGAAAGAAATTCTCGAAGAAGGGCAAAAGATCAAGGTCAAGATTTCTCGGATTGATACGCAGACAGGTAAAATCGGCTTAAGCTACCGCGATATCGTTGACAATCCTTGGGATACGGCTTCTGCTCGGTATCAACCAAATGCTTGTGTCACCGGCACCATTTCGAAGCTGACCGATTTCGGTGCCTTTGTGCGACTTGAGGCTGGGATTGAGGGACTGTTACATGTATCAGAAATTTCGCATAAGCGTGTTTTTCGTCCCAGTGATGTTTTAAGTGAAGGGGAGCAGATTGAACTGCAAGTGCTCTCAATTGATCTCGACGCACAGCGAATCAGCCTTTCACGAAAGGCGTTGGAACAGCTGCCCACAAAGGAGGGCGAAGCACCGGGAGGAAAGGAGCCTCGCGACCAACCCGCGCACATTAAGAAGCAGAATCTAGACAAACTGAAAGGTGGTACTGATCGGGCTAGTGGAGGCGAACAATTTGGTTTGAAATGGTAAGCTATTGCGATAGCTGCAAAAAACTTAAAAACAGCGTTCCCTTCGCCTAAACCGGATAGAATCCCGATGCGGATGGATGATTTTAAAAAAACGCTATCTCTTTATGTAGATATGACTTGCAGGGATTTCTATTGCGCCGCTCGATTTTTCTGTGACTTTTGTCTCTCTTCCGGCAACTTACTTCGCGAAAGGCATCAAACATCGCTTTAGCGGTGGTTTGCATGCGAGCAGTACCCTTGGACGTCTCAAGCCAAACCGACGAACAGTTGGCAGCCGACGCCGCACGCGAGGGTTCAGACGGCCCAGCGTTTCAATGCCTCCTGGGGCGTTTTCGTCAGAGGGTCTGGCGCATTTGCTTTCGTTTGCTGGGCAACGAAACAGATACGAATGATGCGGCCCAGGAAGTTTTTGTTCAATTATTTCTTAACCGTGAAAAGTTTGAAGGAAGATCAAAATATTCTACTTGGGTCCATAGTGTTGCTGTAAGAACATGCTTGATGTTTCGCCGTTCACGCGGCCGTAGACGCAAACACGAAATTACAGATCGGGAAGAGTTCCATACGGCAACAAAAGAATCGAAGAGAGTAAGACCTGACCTCGGCATGGATTTAATGACAATATTGGACACCTTAAACGAAAAAGACCGTGCGATGCTGATTCTCAAGCATGCTGAAGGATATAGCTACGAAGAACTCGGCGATATATTCGACCTGTCGGTGAGTGCCTGCAAAATGCGACTGAGCCGGGCGAAAGAAAAACTAAAACAACAATTTCCGGATCAAATATAAATACGATGGCAACCGATCTATTCGATCAACTCGCTGACAAAGACGTTCCACCACCTCCGGAACAGTTTGACCAGCAAGTTCATTGGCGGCTCAACCGGACGTTGCTGGCAATGCATTGTTTCGAATTGTGTACACAATGTCTGCCTTATTTTTTTAAACATTTCATTCCGGCTGTCATCGCCACTGTTCGCTACAGCTTAACCGGTTGCTATGAAGCTATCCGAAGGGATCAACACTAGACTGTTGCAAATCGCCACGAGAAGGAATGTGTTATGAACTCCCGACGTTTGCTAGGTGCGTACTCACTTGGCAACCAGGGAACCAAGACTTGCCAAACTACGGGCTGATGGATCGGCTCGGCATTTCACTTTTTAGGAGGAATTTAACATGAATACCTTATTTGCTGAAAGTTTTCTGTCTCAGTATCAGTTGCTAGGCCAGGGAGATGCTCAGAAATGGAGCGATAGCTTCGTTTCCAGTTTCCAGACAGCGATTACACAGATCGTTTCCATCGTCCCCAGTCTTCTGGCAATGATCGTCGTCCTGCTTGTCGGCTATCTCATTGCTCGAGTTGCAGGCCGATTAGCAACCGCTATTTGCGAAAAGATCGGACTCCAGATGGCAGCCGAAAGAAGTGGTTTGGTCGAATCGATGCAACAGGTTGGCATCCGGCGAAGCATTCCCTCGATCGTCGGCTTGATGTTTTTCTGGTTATTGATGTGCGTTTTTCTGACCGCTGGGTTTAATATCCTCGGCTGGGAAGGCATCTCATCCGGCATGGAAACCATTGTTGCCTATATCCCTAAATTGCTTGTCGCTACGGTCGTTGTTGTTATCGGTCTGTTGATTGCAACATTTCTCCGAGGCGTAATCGCTACCAGTGCAGATCGCGCAGGGATTTCGTATGCCCAGCAGTTGGCCAGCGGTTGTTATTACATTTTGGCTCTGATGATCTTCATGGCTGCATTTGATCAACTGGAGATCAAATTTGAACTGTTCAACTATGCCATTCTCATCGCTTTTACCGCGCTGGCAATTGGCTTCGGACTTTCATTCGGTCTTGGCGGACGGGATGTGGTTGGAGGCATCTTGGCTGGCTATTATGTACGGCAGCGAATGGAGGCCGGCGATAATGTCCGCATCGGGGACATGAAGGGTACAGTGCGTGAAGTGGGTCCGGTCGCGACGATCATTGAGACGGAAGAAAATGGTCTCATGCATCGACGTAGTGTCCCCAATACGCGAATGCTGAACGAAGCCATCCGTTAAAGAACGGGCTGGTTCATATTCTGACCATCGAGTACCGCGGCCGAACATGTTCGGCCGCGGTTTTTTATTGTTATAAAAAGCATTCGATTGTTTTCTATAAGTAGTACAATATTAAGTCCGCAGAAGCACTTCTGTTCCATCATTGACATTGTAAATATCGCGACGATAAAATTTTTTGGCGTTCAACGCTTTTTTGTGAAGTAGATATGACTCTGAATCGATCGTCCATCAATCGCATACTCTGGCTCTTTGCGCTTTTCTTCCCGTGCGCTGGCATTGCAAGAAATGTATTTAGCGAGGATATCAACGCGCCAGACCTGGCATCGCGATCCCATCCCGCAGTCGTAGAGGGTGAACCCGTTTCCGGTCGCCTGTTGCGTGTCCCGCTTCCCATTACTGGCAATGTCGATCGCCGAGTCATTGCACAAATCCAGCACCTCGTCGGACAGCTTCAATCCGAACCAAGAGTTGCCGGTCGTCGCAGCGTGCTCATTTTGGAGTTTGATCCTGGAGTTTCGCAATTTGGTCTTGGCAGTGTGTTCGAAGACGCGTTGAAATTGGCAAGGTTTCTTATCTCTCCCGCCTTGGATGGCGTGAAGACAGTTGCCTATCTGCCCAGGTCGATCGGGGGCCATGCTCTACTTGCTGCTATGGCTTGCGATCAGATTATCATGGCACCGGATGCGGTCATCGGAAATGCTGGTGCGGGACATGATGGAGACCATCCTATCGACAAAACCATCTTGAGTGGCTACCAACAGATCTCAAAGAGTCGTCACACCATCCCCATTGAACTTGCCGTGGGAATGCTCGATGACAAGCGGAGATTATTGAAAGTAAAAACGGACGAAGGGACGCAGCTAGTATTCGCTAGCCAATTGGCAAAACTTAAGCAGACTCGCACGATCGACCAAGATGACACGGGCGTTATTTTCCCCGGTGGACAGCCTGCTTTTCTTGCGGGCGACCAGGCTCGAAAACTGGGCGTAGCGGCCCATCTTGTTTCAGATCGAGAAGCGCTTGCGCGATATCTCGGCGTTTCCCGACAGAGTATTCAAATCGATCCGTTGGCGGCAGGGAAACTAAAGCCCCGAATGATTCTTGTCGATCGCTATGTCAATCCACGTTTTGTGGAAACACGTTTGGCAATGATGAACGAGGCCATTGAAAACGACGGTGTGAACCTGCTTTGTCTTTGGATCGACTGCAAAGGTGGCGACCTGGGAGCGATTACGCAATTGACCGCCTATCTTGCAGAACTGGATGCAAATGAAGTCTTTACGGTCGCCTACATCCCAGAGGCTGCTACAGGTACTGCCGCCCTCATCGCATTGGCTTGTGACGACATTATCATGCAACCACATGCAGTGATTGGAGGGGGAGAGAAGTCACTTTCGCCTGAAGATCAGGCCGATATCGACTTCACAATCACAGATGTAATCATCCCCAATACAGTACGCAGCTATGCTCTGACAGCGGCAATGTTTAAGAAGAATTTTTCAGTATATCAGTATCGCAATCGGCGCACTAATCTGGTGCGGTATTTTAATGAAGCAGAGTTTATGCAACTCAATGATCGCCAAGATTGGGAGCGCGGCGAACAAATCACAACTCCCGGTACTCCTCTGAAGCTCACCGGAATCGAGGCAGAAAATGTTGCAGTTGCCACAGCACTCGTGGATGAGTTTTCGGGATTAAAAAGAAAATATGGTTTGCTGGATGATCCGGAACTGGTCGAGCCTAGTTGGGTCGATCATCTCATCGGTGCACTCGCCTCACCCGGTTTGGGATGGCTGCTGGTCCTTATTGGCATGGCGGGGATTTACGCCGAGGTGCAAATGCCGGGAATCGGGGTGGGTGGTTTTCTCGCAACGGTTGCATTTGCACTCTACTTTTGGGCAAACTTCATGAATCATACTGCAACCGAATTGGAAATCATCTTATTTGTTGTTGGCGTTGCCTGTCTGATTTTAGAAGTTTTCATTATTCCCGGATTCGGCATTTTTGGTCTCGGCGGGGGCATTATGATTCTTATCTCTCTGATTCTGGCGAGCCAGACATTTGTATTGCCCCGCAGCGACAGCGACCTTCGACAGCTTCGCGACTCATTGTTCATTGTTGGCGGAGCTGTTGTGGGCTTGGTTTTATTCTCATTTGTTTTACGGCGTTATTTGCCACATACTCCAATATTAAGTCGGCTCATGTTGCCGGCCATGGACGCCCGCCAGAGACAACAGACGCGAGATGAATCACCGTTTGACTACTCTCGATTGCTCGGCCAAATTGGTCGAACGACAACGCAACTAACGCCGTCGGGTAAAGCATCATTTGCCAATGAACTTGTCGATGTAATTTCCGACGCGGAGCTAATTCCAGAAGGTGCGGATGTTGAGGTGGTTGAGGTCCACGGCGGACATGTTCTGGTCCGAGCGATGGAATCGTAATTTTTACCGAATCATAAGACATAATCGTACTTTTGTTGGTATCGGCGGTTTCTAATTTGACTTTGCCGGTTCACAAAATATATGCTGATCCTACAGGGCCGCTTTGACGGTTGGAAATTTTTAACAAACTGGATGTAGTCGTTTCTTATGCACCCGATCATTTGGGCAATTTTGTTGATGGCGCTGGGGCTGGGCTTGGCTGCTCTTGAAATTTTTATTCCCTCAGCCGGAATTCTCGGCTTCCTTTCCATCGCATCCATCATCGGTTCGGTCGTGCTGGCGTTTTCTTTTGGTTCTACCGCTGCGGGATTTGTCTTTATAGGCACCGCCGCCGTTAGTTTGCCTGTGGTGATTCTTGTTGCCTTCAAATGGCTACCTCATACGCCCATCGGGAAACGGCTCCTGCTTGGTACCCCGAAGAGCGATGATGTACTGCCTGAAGAAGATCCAAGAGAAAAATATCGGGAACTAATTGGCAAGCATGGGATTGCCAAGTCGGCCATGCTTCCAGGTGGTGCGATTGTGATCGATGGAAAAACCTGTGAGGCGGTGAGTGAATCAGGAGCGATCGAGCAGGGAGATACAGTTGAGGTTGTGCGGATTCGCAATAATCGTATGGTCGTTAAGAGAGTGGATCTCACAAAACGACACGAGGATTCGGCAAGAACCGACGCAGAGGACCCCCTCTCTCAGTCGATCGATTCGTTGGGAATCGATCCTTTTGAAGACCCGCTCTCTTGAACAGTTGATCGGGCCGGGTTACAAATATTGGAGGTTGCTCCCTGGTTAAATGCCTGTGAGGTTCGGTCATGCCATTCTTATTTATTCCCTCGCCACTTTTTGGTGCAAGTACAGGCGTTTTGATACCGATCGTTATTTTTGCGATTGTTATTATTATTTGTCTCGTTTTGCTGGCAGTGTTCGCCCGGTATTTTCGACTCTGGATCCAATGTGTCACTACGCTGGCGCAGATTGGAATCGTTGATTTGCTCGGCATGACTTTTCGCAAAGTAAATCCGACCATCATTGTCCGCAGCAAAATTATGGCTGTTCAAGCGGGTCTTGATGATTCGAGCGGCATTACCAGTAAAACTCTTGAAGCCCATTATCTGGCAGGCGGAAATGTGCCGTTAGTTATTCGGGCCTGCATCGCCGCTGTTAAAGCAAAAATCGTTGACCTCAATTTCAAGCAAGCCACCGCGATTGACCTTGCCGGTCGCAACGTCTTAGAGGCGGTCCAGACCAGTGTCAATCCAAAGGTGATCGACTGCCCCGCTAGCGATTCGGGAAGGCAGACGCTTGATGCGGTTGCTAAAGACGGAATTCAGTTGAAAGTGAAGGCAAGAGTCACCGTACGCGCTAATCTCAAACGACTCATCGGTGGGGCCATGGAAGAGACTATTATTGCTCGTGTGGGTGAAGGCATTGTCAGTGCGATTGGTTCGGCAGATTCACATAAAAATGTTCTAGAAAATCCCGATACGATATCCAAAGCCGTGCTTGCTCGGCGCATGGATTCGCAGACAGCGTATGAGATCGTCTCCATTGACATTGGCGATATTGATGTAGGGAGCAATATTGGTGCTCGCCTACAGGCCGATCAGGCGGAGGCCGACATGCGTGTTGCCCGCGCCCGTGCTGAAGGAAAACGGGCGATGGAAGTGGCAAAAGAGCGTGAGAATATGGCTGCTGTCGAGGAAAGCCGTGCCAAAGTTGTCGAGGCAGAAGCACAAGTTCCTCGAGCGATCGCCGATGCATTTCAGAGTTCGCGACTTGGAATTATGGACTATTACAAACTCCGCAATATCCAAGCCGATACCGATATGCGAAAGAGCATTGCCGGTAGCGGTTTTACGAAGTCGTAATCGTCTCTGCGAGCGTTCCATTTCAGTAGCAGTTGCTACCGATGTCAATCTGTAACGCCTAGGGGCATTTTAGCGGAAGCAGCTCCGCTTCTTACGGGCAAACGGGAAGCCTGCGGCTATTGATGCGGCAGGCATATCTGTCAGAATGACAGATCTTGGATCCGAATTTTACAAGGAGTACACCATGACACGTCCTGTCACACTGTTTACAGGCCAATGGGCCGACCTGCCGCTGGAGGACATGGCGCGCAAGGCAAGTGATTTTGGTTATCAAGGACTGGAACTTGCATGCTGGGGCGATCATTTTGAGATCGATAAAGCCATTGCGGACGACAATTATTGCACTGAAAAACGCGATTTGCTCGACCGCTACGATCTGCAATGCCACGCAATTAGCACACATTTAGTCAGCCAAGCGGTCTGCGACATCATCGACGAGCGTCACCAGGCCATTCTGCCAGAGTACGTCTGGGGCGATGGGGATCCTGCGGGCGTAAACGATCGCGCAGCAGAAGATGTAAAAAATACCGCGCGTGCAGCCCAGAAAATGGGGATTGATGTCGTCAACGGATTTGTTGGGTCAAGCATCTGGCATTTACTGTATTCCTTCCCGCCGGTTCCGGAATCGATGATCGATGCGGGATTTGAACAATTTGCCGAACGCTGGAATCCCATTCTGGACGTATTTGGAGAATGTGGCGTGCGTTTTGCTTTGGAGGTCCATCCGACCGAGATCGCCTTTGACATCTACACTGCGGAAAGGGCGCTCAAAGCTCTTGATCATCGCGAGGAATTTGGATTTAACTTCGACCCCTCCCACTTAATTTGGCAAGGTGTTGATTCCGTCGAATTTATCCGCGCCTTTTCCGACCGCATCTACCATGTCCATGTGAAAGATGCCATCGTCACGCTCAACGGGCGGAGCGGAATTCTCGGTAGCCATCTCAACTTCGGCGATGCCCGTCGTGGATGGGATTTTCGCTCGCCGGGACGAGGAAGTGTAAACTTTGAGGAGATTATCCGAGCGCTCAACGATGTCGGGTACACGGGCCCGCTTTCGGTAGAGTGGGAAGATGCCCGCATGGATCGCGAGCATGGTGCTCGTGAAGCGTGTGAGTTTGTGAAAAAACTAGATTTCGCACCCAACAATGTCGCCTTTGATGCGGCTTTTGCGGACTGAGTCAGAAAACTCGAGCGGGACGCGGGCAATTTTGCGCCGCGTCCCGCGGTTCGAGTTTGAGTGTTGGCATCTTCAAGGCAACCCGACTAAAGTAGCTCCGCTAAACGGGCCGTTTCTTGATAGTCTCGTAGCCCACCGGTGGCCCCCAGCCCGGTCACGCAGCATGCACCGCAGGCCGCCGCCAATCGTCCCGCTGCCGCCTCATCCATCCCGCGGAGCAATCCGGTTAAAAGACCCGCATAAAAACTGTCGCCGGCACCGGTCGTGTCGACAATCTTACCTGGCGGCAAAACCGGCTCCACGTCGATCCAGCAGCCC
>JABABY010000060.1 GCA_014237955.1 Planctomycetota bacterium | reverse complement strand
TGGGAGCAGGGAGAGTCTCCTTGAGGATTTGCAGATTCTTATTCAGATCTCTCGCGCGATTGAGTATGCGCAGAGTAAGGGGATTATCCACCGCGACATCAAGCCAGCAAATGTGATGATTGGGGGCTTTGGTGAGGTGTATCTGCTGGATTGGGGCTGCGCGGTGGAACTGGATGGAAGTGGGAATTTCTATTCAACGGGATTCCAGGGAACACCCAGGTACGCAGCGCCAGAAATGGTTGAGGGTAGTGAGCCACTGACCCATCAAACAGATGTCTATCTGCTAGGTGCGACTCTGCATCATATCTTGACCGGCCATGGTCCCCACATGGGTGAGAGTTTTGTGGATACGGTCATTGCTGCGGTGGAATCACCGGAGTATGAATATGACAAAGAGATTGATACGGAATTGGCTGCCATTGCCAATCGGGCAACCTCCCGGCAGCCGGCGGGTCGCTTTGAGACCGCAACCGGGTTTCGCGAGGCGATTGAGGAATATGTGCGGTACTTCCATCTCCACGATCTGCTCAGTTCTGCCGAACAGTCCTCTCAGGCTTTGAAAAGTGCTCTGGAGGCTGTTGAGGGTGACTTTTTCTCTTTCTACCAGCATGCATTTGCGGGACGCTTTGCCTGCCAGCAAGTTCTGGAAATTCGTCCTAAAAATGAAGAAGCGCACCGCACCAATACCGAGATTCTGCTCCTGTTGGCGACACATGAGATTCGACTGATGCACCTAAACATTGCCCGAGAACTTATCAAACAGATCCATTCTCTTCCGCACGATGAAGCCGAACTTCGTAAACTCGAGCAGTTGTATAACAAACAGGAAAGCAAACATCAGAGGGCGGACGAATTGTCGACGCAGATCCAGTACAAATTGCTGGAAAAACTACAGAATCCTGATGTTCAGAATTAGGTTCAAGGCCGACCAGTATCGACTCCCGACCGGATATCGACGGCAGGCCTTTAGGAGGAGGGTCTGCGGGATGCGGTCGGTAGCGGACCTGCCGAAGCTCGCTTTTTCAAAATACCTTGCGCCTTTTTCTGTTGCAGCCAGCTAACTTTCGAACCCTGCAGGTTCAAAGATTTGAGATCTGTCAAAACAGAGACTAATTCGAGCACTTTTTTTGTGACTGGAGTATTGCTCAAATTAAGATGCTGCAGATTTCGAAGATTGCAAAGTTTTAAAACAGCCTCATCCGAAACCTGACAGCCTGGTAATTCCAGTCTCGTCATGCTCTTTAGTGCGGAGGGCTCCTTGCTGATCGCCGTAATGACTTCGTCGGCATGCGATGAATTTTCTAACCGAACAGCCAGAATAGACTCGGTCAGTTGCGCAAATTCTCCGAAAGATTGCTCCAGCCAGTCAATGGCATTTGTCGTGACTTGGGCGCCATAGCGATCGAGACAATGGACGAGATCCTGCATGCTCACGTAATCATCGATATTCTGCGCGATCCATTCTCGTCTGTCGCAGCGAAACTCAAGATGCCGGGTCGCCTGTTCGAACGCCTCCTGGAGTGCTCGAAATTCCGCTACCGAGCCACCGTGGTCTGGGTGAACCAGCATCACCTGCTCAAGATAGGCCTTCTTGATGTCTTCCATTGCGTAGGGCGGTGCGAGCCCCAGGCGGATCATGAAGTCCGGGCGGTCTTGCGATTGGTTGGTTGAATCGATCGGCATGGGATCGCTTGCAGGTGAGTTTTTTGTAGGCCTCTTATCCATATGCGACAACGGCGCTGCGGAAGGGCAATATTATAACGTGATCACTCGTAAAAATCCGCTCCGCCACAGACGAGGCATTTTTCTCCGCCCAATCCATCAATTTGGGTCCATGTAATGGCTTTTGAAACAAAGGCTTTATGTCCTCATGCCATCATGCAGCACCAGCCAGATTATCTCCCGCTCCGGATCGGTCCACTCTAGGCCATGGGGCGTGTCTGTGGGAATGGTGAAACATTGCCGGGCTGCCCACAGTCTTTCCACAATGCAATCAACGCATCACGCGAGGATCTGATCGACCACTTTACCGTGAATGTCTGTGAGGCGAAAACGGCGTCCCTGAAACTTATAGGTCAGTTGTTCGTGATCGATCCCCAGCAGGTGCATGATCGTTGCCTGAAAGTCGTGAACATGAACAGGATCCTGGACCACATTATGCCCGAATTCATCAGAGGCTCCGTAGCTGAATCCAGGTTTGATCCCACCTCCGGCCATCCAGATTGTGAATGCATAGGGATGATGATCACGTCCCCACTGTTTGGTGTCGGTGATCGTGCCTTGGAGAAACGGTGTGCGTCCAAATTCTCCACCCCAGATGACGAGTGTGTCCTCGAGAAGCCCTCTCTGCTGTAGATCCCAGACGAGTGCCGCCGAGGGGGCGTCAGTATCCTCGCACTGGATCTTCAACTGCGTATTTAGATTCCTGTGTTGGTCCCAGCCCGCGTGCATCAGTTGCACGAAGCGAACCCCACGTTCGGCAAGGCGACGAGCCATCAGGCAGTTGTAGGCAAAGGAGCCTCGTCGTTCGACATCGGGCCCATACATTTTAAGGATATGCTCAGGCTCGCTCGAAAGATCGGCAAGTTCGGGAACCGATGTCTGCATCCGATAGGCCATTTCGTATTGGGCAATCCGTGTGGCAATTTCATCATCACCAAATTCTGCCAGCTTGATTTCATTCAGCTTGGCGACACTGTCGAGGAGTCCTCGACGCATTTGGTGGGACATCCCTTTCGGGTTCGAAAGATAGAGGACCGGGTCGCCCGCAGAGCGGAATTTGACGCCTTGAAATTTTGAGGGCAAGAAACCATTGCCCCAATAATAATCGTAAAAGATCTGTCCGCACGATGCTTCTTTATCTCGCGATGTCATCACGACGAACCCAGGAATCTCATCGGTGTCACTCCCGAGGCCGTACGTGAGCCACGCTCCCATGCTCGGTCGTCCGGGCCTTTCGTCTCCGGTCATGAAAAAGGTGATCGCCGGCGCATGGTTGACTTGTTCGGTATGCATCGATTTAACGAAACAGAGTTGATCTGCGATCGACGCGATCCTCGGAGTAAAGTTCGAGACCCAGGCACCACTTTCTCCATGTTGGGAAAACTTGGTGATTGGCGCGAGTACGGGACGCTCCTTCTGCCCTTGCGTCATCGTGCTAAGTCTCTTACCCCCTTGAATCTCTTCGGGGATCTGCTGGCCGTGCCACTTGGAAAGCGTTGGTTTGTAATCGAACAGGTCGATGTGGGATGGGGCGCCGTTTTGCAGCAGATAGATGACGCGCTTGGCCTTTGCCGGAAAATGCGGCAGTGATGGAATCGCAGGTGCGCCGTTTTCGGCCTTGGCATCGCGAGCGATCAAACTTGCAAGGGCTGCGCCGCCGACCCCGACTACTCCACGGCCGAGAAACGCTCGTCGGGTGGCGATCAACTGTTGTTCGATAGCAGGATGCATGGTTGTCTATTCTTTGGTCAAAGTTTCGTCAAGGTTGAGCAGCAGCGAGCAGATTGCAGTGTAGGTGGCGTGTTCGATGGGATCGAGGGACTCATCGCGGGCCGATTCCCCACAAGCTAACAGGTCTTTCGCTATCTGCGGCTCGGCTGCAAATTGATCGCGGACCGTATGGAATCGGTCGAGGAGAATCGCCAATTCGTCCTCGCGTGGATACCGCGCCGTTGTCCTGCGAAATGCGGAGGCCAGTCGTACGGTAGGTTCACTCGCCTCGTCTTGCATCACCCGTTGTGCAAGAGCGCGTGCGGCTTCAATAAATGTAATGTCATTGAGAACGGTCAGCGCATGCAGTGGGGTATTGGTGATTGAGGATTTAACGTTGCAGGTTTGACGTTTGGCCGCATCAAAAAACATGGTCGGCCCAACAATGCGCCGCCAGTAGGTGTAGAGACTCCGTCGATACAATTTGTCGTCGTGGTCCTGGACATATTTTTTCTTGCCAAACGTTGCTTCTGCCCAAACGTTGTCGGGTTGGTACGGTTTTACCGAAGGTCCTCCGATCGTATCGCGCAGTAGGCCACTGAGGGCAAGAGCCTGATCGCGGATCATCCAGGAAGGGATTCGGTGCCTCGGTCCCCGGGCCAACAAAAGGTTGTTTGGATCCTGCGCACGAAGTTCCGGCGTGATTCGGGAGTCCTGGCGATACGTGGCGCTGGTGACGATCAGCCGATGGACATATTTTACATCCCAGCCGCTTTCTCGAAACTCGCAGGCCAGCCAGTCGAGCAGTTCAGGGTGGCTCGGCCGGGTCCCCTGGGCTCCGAAATCCTCCGGGGTGTCGACGAGTCCCTTTCCGAAGAAAATCTGCCAGTAGCGATTCATAATCACTCGTGCTGTGAGCGGATTGTCTTTGGCTAGCAGCCAATGCGCCAATCCCATACGATTTGGTGGTGCATCTTTCTGGTCGGGAGATAGATTGGTCGGTACGGCGGGCGTTACGGATTCTTCCCGCTTGTTGTAGATTCCCCGGGTAAGGAGAAAGGTCTCACGGGGAGAGGCCAGTTCGTCCATGACCATCACACGCGGCAGCGTTGCAGCAAAGCGATTGCGTTTCGCAATGGCCTTCTCCAATGCGGTGAGACTTTTGGCATAGTCTTCGAAATGTTCCCGCAATGTTGTGATTTGTGCTCCGCTGCGCTTCTCTACGTCTAGGTCGAGAATTTTTTGGATTTCCGGTGGGAGTTTTGCAGTGCTAGATGGTTTTGGATCTTCATGTGCCCTCCCCTGCTTTGCCTCCCACGTTGCAACGTCTTCCCTCGCTTTTCTGATCCCCAGAGCGAGTTCTTCCATGTGACGGTCTTCGTCCTCTGTCGTGACCGTTACAGTAGGTTCCATCTGTCCACTCCGTCCAGCGCCTGTTTCTGACGTATTGTTGAAATAGGCGAAGAGGCTGTAGTAGTCCCGCATACTGAGTGGGTCGTATTTGTGGTTGTGGCAACGGCAGCACGAGAGTGTGAGACCAAGCCAGACGGCACCGACAGTCTCAACGCGGTCCATCACATTTTCAACGCGGCTTTCTTCGGCAATTCGGCCCCCTTCGCCGTTATGCATGTTGTTGCGGTTGAATCCAGTTGCAATTTGATTTTCGAGCGTGGCATTGGGGAGGAGATCCCCGGCAATTTGTTCGGTCGTGAACTGATCGAAAGGCATGTTCGCATTCATAGCGCGGATGACCCAATCTCGCCAGGGCCACATTGTCCGCTCAGGATCCCCCTGGTAGCCATTGGTATCGGCGTAGCGAGCCGCATCGAGCCAGTTCCAGGCCATGCGTTCGCCATACCGGGGCGAAGCGAGTAGTCGGTCCACTACTTTTTCGTAGGCAGAATCGGATTTGTCCGTCAGAAAGGCATCCATTTCCTCGAGCGTTGGTGGTAAGCCGGTCAAATCAAGCGTGACGCGTCGAAGGAGTCGTTCTCGCGATGCGGATCCAGCAGGCTCAAGGTGTTCACTCTCGAGGCGAGCAAGGATAAAGGAATCAATTTCGTTGCGGACCCGGTCGGTATGGATCACCGTAGGTGGGGTGGGTCGAGAGAGTGGAACGAGTGACCAATGGGGCTGCCATTCTGCACCTGTTGAAACCCAGTCGACCAGCATCTGTTTTTGTTTTTCGGTGAGGCTAAGTTTTGAATCCGCAGGTGGCATGATCTGGTCTGGATCATCTGTGAAGATCCGCTCGATCAGTAGGCTCTCCTCGGGAACTTCCGGTACGATGACGTTGGCCTGGTCGATGGCCCCTTCACGGCTATCGAGTCGGAGGTCCGCTTCGCGTTTTGCCTCATCCGCCCCGTGGCAGTGAAAACAGTTGTCCGCCAAAATGGGGCGGATATCTCGATCAAAATCGATTGGAGATGGTGTCGCAGCAGCCGTGAGTATAGGGTCGGCAGCGTAGAGAATCAGCAGCAGAAAAAGAGCCACACAAAAGAGTGGTGGTTTTGGTTCGGTCACGGTTCTCTCGCATAGGGATGAGGAGCATCTAAGCTCCATTATAACCACTTTTGGCAGTCGCTACGCATCTCGTTCAGTTGGTTTTGTCGGGGGCCACCTCATTTTCCTGCGAAGGGACTGGGCGATCTTGTGGTCGATTGCCCAGGTGCGACAAAAATTCAACAAGGTCTCGCAGATCAAATACATCGAGATATTTATGCATGTCTTCCGGCATCGCGCTCTTTCCGCCAAAACGATCCTCGATGGTCTCGATCGCGACATCAATTTTTTGTCGTTCCGGTGTGAGGAGTTGGAGCCACTTGTCATCTTCCGACTGAACGATGCCGGAGATGACACGCCCTTCATCGGTAGTGATCACAGTCGTTTCGTAGCCCTTGGTGATTTTTGCGTTCGGCAGCACGATCGATTCAAGCAAATGCTCACGAGTTTGTTCAACGCCCACACGACTCAGCGGAGGGCCGGCAGTGCCACCCACATTTTTCACCGCATGGCAGCGGAGGCATCGAACCTCTCCGCGACCAATGAACAGGTCACGGCCTTTGTCATAATTGCCACCATGCAGGGCTGCCCGATATGCGGAAAGCGCATCGTCAGGAGAAAAAGCATTGCGGTACGCAGCCAATTTTTCGGTGACCTCCGGATCGTTTTGACGCTTGGCGGCCTCAATAAGATCGAGATGCAGATTTTCAGGGAAACGACCCTCTCGCAATTGATCGAGCCAGCCTGCCAGTGCAGTAGCAACAGGAGGTTCACAAAGAGTTCCAAGCGTGGCCAACGCTTGCTGTCGTTCCGCTTGCGAAGTGCTTCTCTCTACAATGGGAATCAGCAGCATTGCCGCTCGCCGTGGATGCCGCTGGGCCAACATGCGCCCAGCTGCAATTCGTAGTTGTGGGTCATTGTCTTCCAAGGCGTTTTCAACGATCTCTTGGGACCGAGGATCTTTCAGTTCGGTCAGTAACTCCATCGCTGCGATCCGAGTCGCTGCAGATTCATTGCCATCTTCGACCCAGCGAACGAGGACATCATTTCCCGTCGCCACTCCGGCGTGTTTCAGGAGGTGAATCAGGTCTTGCTTGATCGCGGGACTGGCATTATCCAGTAGTGCCGCAATGTTTGTTTCTAAAAGTCTGCGGACCACGCTGGGATCTCTCGTCGGGAGCGGCCGATAGAGGTTGACCACCCGGTCGAGCTGCCCGGGATTTTCCCACGCGGTGATCAGGTTAGCAGCCAAGCGACGGAGCGAATCCGGGTTGGAACTGTCGGCGAGATAGCCGACCAGACTGCGGGCGTCCTGCTGCCTACCAAGACGAAAGTTGGCATTGAGAATCCGGCGCCACAATGGTTCGTTCGCAGCAAGTGTTTTGGAAGGTTCTTCGCCGTTCTGCACAGAGGGTTCAAGCAGGGAGGCGAGTTGCTCACTCGCCCCGGCAATCGGCAGATCGTGAATGGCGCGGGCGGCCTCGATCACAAGTTGCTCGTCCTCGTCATGGAGAAATGCCGCAATCCGCGCATCCTCCAGTCGCCGCAGGGCAAGCAACACGCCGAGTCGAGCCGAACGGTTCGGGTCATCGATATGGGAGACGATCGCATCAGGGTTTTTCAGGGAGGCCAAGCCCATGACAGCGGCATGGCGGAGGTAGGGGTCGCGGTCAGCGTTTGCCCGCAGCATTTCCAGTAACGGCTCAATCACCATCGGGTTTTGAAGTTTACCGATTGAGGTGGCAGCGAGCATGCGGACGTGTGGTGAGGGGTCTTTGAGGAGCGGTAACATCGGTTCTGTGGCTTCCCGATAACGGGCATCTCCCACGACCTTCGCCATTTGGGCTCGGACTTCGGCATCGGGGTCGGCCAGGAGTGGCAGCAGCGGTGCAAGAAGCGATGCATCGGAGCGGCCCGCAATCCCCATCCCCCAAATGGCGTGGAGTCTGGCCAATGGAGGGTTGCTCTCTCGGGCGACTGCGAGCAGCGTGCTGCGACCAGCGTTCCCTCTTTCCACAAGCGCCAATTGCGCGGCAAGGCGAACCCGCCTGTCGCCATTGCCGAGCAGGTCCGCCAGTTCCTCGTTACTGCGATGCGTCATGCCTGCAGAAAGGAGTTCTTTCGTCGCCATTGCCAACTTCTCTGCGGCCGGATCGGGATCATAGACCCGGTAGAGCCGTCCCTTATTTGCCGGATTCCAGGAGGCGGCCCAATCGGAAACGTAGAGCCCGTCCTGACCGAAGGCCACGTCCGAGCAGGAAAGCCCCCAGAGAAACTTGTGGATGCCAACGGTTTCAAACGATCCGCCGCGGGGCTGGAGTTTGAAGGCATAGACACCGGTGCCTGCCGCCGAGCCATTGTAGTCGCACATGAACATGTGCCCTCGGTAACGGTCGTCGAGTCCCGTACCTGGATAAAAATCGACGCCTGCAGGTCCGTTGCCCAGGTGCGCAATCGGGGGCACGATCCAAGCAGCCTGATTCTGAAATGCCAGATGCCAGAGCCCTTCTGCGTTCCAGGGGCCACGCAAATAGTCTTTGTCGCCCATGTATTGAAAGCCGATATTCCAGCCACTGTCGCCCCCTTCCAGGACATGGACGATGCGGGCCTTATCCCCACCATCGGAATTGTTGTCGCCGGTGAAGAGGTTGCCGTAGTCGTCGTAGGTCAGGTCCTGCGGATTTCGCAGACCGGTATGGTAGATTTCAAGATCTGTTCCGTCTCGATTGCAGCGGAGGACCGCACCACGATCGGGTAAGGAGACCACACCGGTTGCAGTTTTGACACGGAGTCCACGATCGCCGATCGTCCAGTAGAGCCGCCCGTCGACATGGAGCAGCGGACCATGCATGTCGTGACCGCGGAATCCGACATGAACTCCGTATCCATGGCTGAGTGATTTGCGCAAATCAGCGTGCCCATCCCCGTTGGTATCTTCTAGATACCAGAGGTCTGGAATCGCAGTGAGTATGATTCCATTGCCCACAGCCAACACACCCGCCGCCGGCCCGGTTTCGAGAGAATGGAATCCATCGGCAAAGACCGTTGCCCGATCTGCCTTGCCGTCACCATTGGTATCTTCGAGCAATCGGACCCGTTCATGCTGCCGTGTGTAATCGCCTACCTGCTCGCCATGTTTTCGGTGGTGCATGGCAATGCGATCTTCAACGCTTCGACAGGCCAAATCGTCTTGCATGTTGGTCGCTTCGGGGCTGTTTCCATAGCGAAAGGATTCGGCGACAAAAAAGCGGCCTTTTGAATCGACGCAGAACGCGATCGGGTTTGCGAGCATCGGTTCGGCAGCGAATAGTTGCACATTGAATCGTTCATCTAGCGCAAAACCGGCCATTGCTTTTTCTGCCTGATCCGATGCCGCGACGATTTCCGGTTCAAACGGTTGAGTGGTTTCATCAGCGAAACTCGGTCTCCAGGCATATCCATGGAGAATGGCGATCATGCAGAGCCAGAGAAGCCAATCTTGCCAGACTGCTCTGGCAATAGGTGCTCGGTTGATTGCTTGGTACACAATGCTCTCCGCCACCGACTGGTTCGAAGATGAGCAAGAATGGGTCGTAGGCAAAAAGATCATGCAAGGGGGTCGGGTCCCGCAGATGGGCCGCTCTTTGAAGTGATCGTTTTTTTACGCGTTGTAAAGGCCACCAACAGTTGTTCACTTCCCAAAATAGCAGCAACTGCTCGGGAAGGATTTAGTAGCCTCGGAGACCAGGGAATCTCCATAGGTAGGGTTGTTTCCCCGCAGCATGAGTCTGCCTATGGGAACACCACCAGTGTACGCTGGAATTGCCCCAGTGTCCAAGACCAATGCCTTTTACCAGGGAGATCGTCCGCCGTTGACGCAGAGGGTCTGTCCGGTGACAAAACTTGCTTCCTCACTGGCATAGTAAACGACAGCGGCTGCAACATCTTTGGGAGTGCCCCAGCGTTGCATCGGAATCGTCTCCAGGTATTGGTCTTTGTCTTCCTGAGAATCTTTTTCATGGCGTTCGACCGGAATCCAACCCGGGGAGACCATGTTGACGGTGATACCATACGGTGCAAGTTCGCTTGCCATACTTCGTGACCAACCGATCTGGCCACCTTTTGCAGCCACATATCCGCTAAATGGCGCAACACTCGTGTGATAGACTTCGCTGGTGATGTTAATGAACCGACCCCACTTTTTTTTCTTCATTG
>JABABY010000005.1:26426-33032 GCA_014237955.1 Planctomycetota bacterium | reverse complement strand
AGCGTGGCAAGCAGACGGCACGTCAATTCAAGGTTCTTGAACTCCTTGAGAATTCGCGGTATGGGCTCACGCTGCGAGAAATTCGAGACGATGTTGTCGACCAACTCGGATTAACATCCCTCCATGAAAAGACCATCCGTCGGGATATCACACATTGGTGCCATCTCGGCTATCCGATCGAACAACATGAGACATCCAATCCGGATCGCCCTAAAATCTGGCAACTTGATCGCTCACGGAGAAAAGTTCCCCGGTTGCCGATTGGTGTTGTAGAATTGCTCGCGTTTTCTGCCGCTCGCGAACTTCTTTACCCGCTGGCGGGAACACCGTATTGGGATGGCATCCAGAGGCTTTGGGAACGGATGCGAGAGAGCACCTCGCCAGAGATTCTCGAACATCTAGATCGTCAGCGAACCGGCCTCATTGTGCGTGGTCCGGCACCACGAAATTATGCCCGCCAAGAAGGCATGCTTTCGACGCTCAATCGCGCCATCTTTGAGCATCGTCAAGTTGAAATACGCTATAAGGGTATTGGCCAGTCTCGTTCCCGACTGCGGACAGTCGCGCCGCACGCCGTCTGCCTCTTTGACGCCCATATCTATGTACTCGCAGAAGATACATTGACCGATGCGAAAAAAATGCCAACCGAAAGCATCATGAAAACATTCAAGCTGGACCGAATTTCGGCTGTCCGCCTTCTGGATGCGCGTTTTACCCCCAAGAAGGATTTTGATCCAGGAGCACATTTTGACAACAGCATTGGTATTTTTCGGAATGCGAAGCCCAAAAAATTTCGCATCCGGATCTCAGGGGATAAAGCGGAACTTGGTGCAGAGATCCTGCAACACCCAAAACAACAACTTTCGAAACAGAGGGACGGCTCGCTGCTTATAGAGATTCCGGCGGCCTACGAAGAAGAAATTCTTCCACGGGTCTTATCACTGGGCAAGCATGCCGAGGTACTGGTTCCAAAATCATGTCGGGATAAGATCGCCAATATTGCGCGCCAACTTGCCGAGCGGTACACTTAAAGTATCTCTCGAATGCCTTGCCAGAGATCAGGGCTATACCCGAGGTCGGCCAATCGAATAGTAAGAGAAGCCCGCAGATCGCATTTGGTCGCAGTTGAAGACATTCCGTCCGTCAAAAATAACGGGCGTCTTCATCCTCGCCCGCATCTCCGCAAGGTCAGGTGTGCGAAATTCACCCCACTCTGTCATCACAGCCAGAGCATCGGCCCCATCAAGGGCATCAAGGAGTCGATCGCTATAGGTCAAGCGGTCACCATACACCTCGCAGACATTTTCCATGGCTTCAGGATCATGGACAACGATTTGGCACCCACCCTCGAGCAAATGGTCGATGAGAACCAACGCCGGTGCTTCCCGGATATCATCCGTTTTTGGTTTGAAGGCAAGGCCCCATACGGCAATCTTTTTATCAGCTAGATTGTTGTCAAAATATTTTGCTATTAATTGCGGAACAACTGTTTTTTGTTTTCTATTCACCTCATCTACGGCCTGTAGAATCTCCGGATCGATACCACGGTTTTTTGCCATATGCTCCAAGGCTCGAACGTCTTTGGGAAAACAGCTGCCACCATAACCGACTCCCGGAAAGAGAAAGGCAAATCCGATGCGACTGTCATGTCCGATGCCACGTCGCACGTCATCAATATTTGCTTCCATCTTCGCACACAGGCTTGCCATCTCATTGATAAAGCTGATTTTTGTTGCCAGCATCGCATTGGCAACATATTTTGTCATCTCCGCACTTTCGGGCGACATTGATAGAAATGGTTTGTCGGTTCTTAAGAATGGACCGTACAGTTCGGCCAATACTTTACTGTCCTCGGAACTACGAACGCCTACGACAACGCGATCGGGTTTCATAAAATCATCAATAGCGGCCCCCTCTTTGAGGAACTCGGGGTTACTGGCAACCCGACACTCCCGCCCTGTATGCTCCTTCAGCCGTGCGTAGATTGCGGCGTTGGTCCCAACCGGCACGGTACTCTTAGTAACAACGATGGCATTTTCGTTGAGAAGCGGGGCAATGGAGTCCACAACACCCCATAGAGCTGAAAGGTCTGCTGCACCCGTTTCAGACATGGGGGTTCCTACCGCAAGATAAACGAGTTGCGCCGAGGGAACAGCGGATACGGCATCAGCGGTAAAGTGGAGTCGACCAGCAGCAATATTTCTCTCGATTAATTCACCCAGTCCTGGTTCGTAGATTGGCACCTCACCATTGCGGAGGCGGTCAATTTTTGTCTGATCGATATCCACACAGGAAACATCATTGCCGCTCTCGGCAAAACAAGTTCCGGTGACAAGACCTACATACCCGGTTCCAATGACAGCAATCTTCATTTAACAACCCATTTTTGGCAGGAACGTTGTGTCCATCGAATGGCATGATAACCCTTTAAGGGGAATGTCCACCAGATGCACATGAGTGTTTTGTCGCTGTGGACTCAGATTTTCCCGCTAGCAAGCGTGGCGAGATCCGCATCCACCATCATGTGAATTAAGGCCTCAAACGTAACTCGCGGTTCCCAGCCGAGTCGGGTCCGGATTCGATTCGAATTTCCACGAAGAGCACAGACTTCGGCTGGCCGACACAGTTGTGAGTCGATTTCTACATGATCTTCCCAATCAAGCCCTACATGGCTAAAAGCGATTTCTGCCAGTTCTCGGACCGAATGTTTTTTGCCTGTGGCGACGACATAGTCCTCAGGGCCCTCTGCATTGAGCATCAGCCACATGGCCTCAACATAGTCTGCAGCATACCCCCAGTCGCGATACGCCTCGAGATTGCCCAATTGTACCTTTGTTTGTTGTCCCAGCTTAATGCGCGCAACGGCTCGTGTGATTTTTCGACTTACAAAGTCAAACCCTCGACGCGGTGATTCGTGGTTGAACAGAATCCCACTAACCGCAAACATATCATAACTTTCACGATAGTTGATTGTAATGAAATGCCCGAACGCCTTTGCCGATCCATAGGGGCTCCGTGGCGAAAGCGAGGTGGTTTCTGTTTGCGGCTCCTCGGTAGCCTGACCGAACATCTCGGAACTACTTGCCTGAAAAAATCGCACGCGATCGTTATGTTGTCGGACGGCTTCTAGCATTCGCAACACCCCTAGCCCTGTTATTTCTCCAGTGAATAGAGGCTGGGTCCAGCTTATTGGAACGAATGATTGCGCGGCAAGATTATAAACCTCCTGGGGGTCTGTTTTATGCAGAACCCGAAAAAGGGATGTCTCATCCAAAAGGTCCGCTTGATGGAGTTGTATGCGGGGTAGAATATCCACGAGTCGCTGCAGCTGTTCATGGCTGGCGCGGCGAACAATCCCGTGAACTTCATAGCCCTTCTGGAGAAGAAATTCCGCCAAGTAACTCCCGTCCTGCCCCGTAATTCCCGTAATCAGCGCACGACGCGTCATGGTTATTTCCAAAAGGGCTTATGATAGAAGAAACTTAGCAAAGTGAATCAGTATGGAGTGAATCAGTATGGCTTGAGCGACTGAAAGAGCGGATCACAATGATTTATTCATTGTCTGCGGCCGTTTCCGCTTGCCCACCGTCGCTTTCAGATCGTTCTGCTTGATCTTCGGAGGTAATCGGCGATGGGGTTTCTCGATGCCCATTCCCATTTTCTTCCTTGGGAACGCGAACAACGGCTACCAGAGAATCATCTGTGCCAATCGACATGATCCGAACACCCTGTGTATTTCTTCCGATTACACTTACATCACTTGCTGCAATACGTTGGATTTTCCCGCGACGAGTCATAATCATGACTTCATCATCATCGGTGACACGGGCAATTCCAATTACCGGACCATTTCGTTTTGTTGTTTTGATATCACGCACCCCCTTACCGCCTCGTCGTTGTGTGCGATATCGACTTGTGGAACTGGTCTCATCCGCCTCCTCGTCCTCACCATCAACCTGGTTTGTGACACCGCTTTCACCAACTCCAAAGAGTGTTCTCTTTCCATATCCATTAGCACAAGTCGTAAGGAGGGTTGCCTGAGGCTCAACCACCACCATTCCCACGAGTTGGTCATCCGCAGACAATGAAATGCCCTTGACCCCCATGGAATTTCGCCCCATCGAGCGAACGTCTGATTCCTTGAAACGAATACCCATGCCCCCGGCTGATGCGAGGACCACCTCGTCACCCGGCTTGGTCACCACAACATCGACCAGTTCATCCCCGTCGCGGAGGTTGATTGCAATAATTCCACCCTGTCGGGGGCGACTATAGGCTTCGAGCGGGGTCTTTTTCACCAAGCCTCTGGCGGTAGCCATCATTAAAAAGTGGCCCGGCTTATCAAAATCGCGAACAGCTCGGCAATCCGCTATTTTTTCATCCGGATTTAAGTTTAATAAATTAACAACAGCCCGTCCGCGACTATCACGTCCCAACTGAGGCAATCCATATACTTTTTGCCAATACACACGCCCTTTATTGGTGAAAAAAAGAAGGTAGGCATGGGTGCTGGCAACGAACAGGTGTTCAATTGGGTCCTCGCTCTCAGTTTTTGCCCCCTTAAGGCCCTTACCTCCCCTTCGTTGTGAGCGATAAACACTTGCCGGCGTGCGCTTGATGCGACCACTGTGGCTGATGGAAACGACCATGGTCTCCTCAGTAATCAAATCCTCCAGATCAACATTCCCAATCTCTTCACCGGATAGTTGTGTACGCCGTGGTTCCCCATGTTTGCGTTTCAGTTCCGCGAGATCATCGCGGACAATTTTGAGAAGATTGTTGTGATCCGACAATATTTCCAAATACTCGGCGATATTGTCCATCAGCTTTTGGTGCTCATCCCCAAGCCGCTCTTGTTCAAGGTTCACCAACTGACCAAGCGTCATTTTGAGAATGGCATCGGCCTGGACAGGAGTCAGTGTATAGGAACCGGCTTCCCCACTCTCCTCCTGGAAAGCGGTGAAACCGCCTTGTCCCAGCGCCCGCTCAAGCAGTGGTGCGGGACATTCGATTTGCATCAACCGCTCTTTGGCCTCTGCTTGCGTTGAACTATTCCGGATGACTGTTACGACTTCATCAATATTGGCGAGTGCCAACAGCAGGCCTTCAACAGTGTGCTTTCGGGAACGCGCTTTCGCCATCAAAAACTGCGTACGTCGTCGAATAACCTCAGTCCGGTGGCGAATGTATTCCTCGACCAACCCCTTAAAGGGCATCTGGCGTGGCTTGCCATCCACCAGAACAAGAAAGTTTAAAGAAAAAGTGACTTGTAGCTGCGAAAAACGATAAAGCTGATTGAGTACAACATCGGGGTCTGCGTCACGTTTAACCTCGATGATCAAACGAACAGGCTCTTTGAGATCGCTCTCATTGCGCACTCCCGAAATACCTTCAATCCGCCCGCTGTTAACAAGTGCCGCAATATTTTCCTCAATGCGATCCCGTGCCGTTTGATAGGGAATCTCGCGGACAATAATCCGCATCCGGCCCTTTTTAAACTCCTCGATATCGGCGCGGGCCCGCAGCGTGATTGTGCTCCGCCCCGTATGGTATCCCCGCCGGATTCCTGTGCGTCCACAGACAACACCCCCCGTGGGAAAATCAGGCCCTTGGCATATCTCCAAAAGTTCATCAGCAGACACTTCAGGGTCACTAATGACTCGAGTGATTGCGTCACAAATCTCAGACAAATTGTGCGATGGGATGGAGGTGGTGTAACCGACCGCAATTCCATTTGATCCATTGACCAGCAAATTTGGAAACTTTGACGGCAACACCGTTGGTTCCGTTCGCCGCTCATCGTAGGTTGGAAGGTAGTCGACCGTATCAAGATTTAAATCATCCAGCATGAGCGCTGCGGGCGAAGCCATCCGGGCCTCGGTGTACCGCATCGCCGCAGGCGGCAGTCCGGCGATTGATCCAAAGTTTCCCTGTTTGTCCACAAGGACATGCCGCATGTTCCACTCTTGCGCCATGCGGACGAGCGTTGGATAAATGACACTCTCGCCGTGTGGATGATAGTTCCCGCTAGTATCCCCTGAGATTTTTGCGCATTTAATGCGAGACGCCCCAGGGCTCAAATTCAGGTCATTCATCGCAACCAAGATGCGACGTTGTGATGGCTTGAGACCATCGCGAACATCGGGTAGCGCGCGGCTGACAATCACGCTCATTGCGTAAGTTAAATAGCTGTTTTTCAGCTCTTCTTCGATCGGAAGATCAATCAAAGTGCCCACAGCAGGCGCGGAGTCGCCGTTCTCGGAATCCTGGGGGCCCGCATCATCGGGCGTTGGGGAATCGGAATCCTTAGCCAAGAATTAGTCCTTTCGTAGTGTCCCAAAGGTGGAATAGAGCCACCGTGAAAAGGTCCCGGGACACCCACTAGTTACCCATCAGAAGCCATATTTTCACAGCAATTGAATATACCTTTTTGAGGCCCTTCTCACAACGGCCCACGACCGAAAAGGGACGCTTGGGCTGGCCATAAATTGGGATTTTTTGCGCTCCTGGAAGAACAGTTTTACCGCACCTTCTAGAGGGTATTCCTACATACACATCGCAGCCGAAACGCCCTGCAGATAGCGATCAGGAAAAAGGAGCAAAGAA
>JABABY010000005.1:0-26416 GCA_014237955.1 Planctomycetota bacterium | reverse complement strand
CGCTTCCCCCATAGGCGACAACAATCACCAAAAAATGGCCTTTTGGTGGAAGCTGCTCGAATGAGACTGCAAGGTAGGGAAACAGTTTGGGAACGTCTCGTCGGCTTTCTTCGAAGGAGATCGCTCGCGTTAAAACGGTTCCTATTATCTCGCGCTCTCCATGATCGCCCCCGGCATTGGCAAGGATCGCTGAATCGACAGCATCATCCCCTTCCCAGTTCCTCGCAATCGTCGCACCGACACGATCTTCGCAGTCAATTAAAAACAGAACGGGATCCGATATGTCTGCCTGCAGGGCTTCTTTATGAGCATCCTGCAACCGCGACAGGCAATCCTCAATGAGCTGCTCGCAGGCCTCCATGTCGAGATCCTGGTTCTCTGCACCACCAAAAAGACCGACCATTTTATGTCCACCGTGAAATAAGAACAGAGCAAGGATCAAACGCCCATGTTGCTTAGTATATCAACCCTACCACCAAGGAGATTTGAAACGTCGGGATGCCGCCCTCCATCGCGGAGTGCCGATTGAGATAGTCGCTAGGCAATCGAAGCATGTTGGTCACGGCCACCACTGGATGGTTCTTTCGATGGATCAAGGATTTGATATAGATTTTCTACCGAACCCCATAGTGAATGGTGCACGTCCTCATCGACGCTATGCATGAATCCCAATTTGTTGTGCGACGGATCGACCGTTGCTTTCAGTTTTGTAAGCTTCTCCAACACAGGATAGGCTCCTTATGAAATGTTAAAAGCCAATGCCATGGGCTCCAAAAAATGACTGGTGTAGGCCACCCCTGGCTGGTAACATCCCCGGCCATTATAATACCCCGCTTCTTGGCGGTTCTTACGATATCTTCGCTAACACCGTCAGACAAGCCAATTGCCCTGGTCGGGTCTCGGGACAGTGGTCGCCATAGGCCTGCCTTTGCGTTTCCAAGATTAATTTGAGAGGGGGAGTCGCCGTGTCGATTCGTGTTGCAATCAATGGATTTGGTCGTATTGGTCGCCTTGTGTTTCGAATTATGATGGCCCGCCCCGACTGTTTCGAGGTGGTTGCTGTTAATGATCTAACGGACAATCGCACCCTAGCGAGCCTATTAAAATACGACAGCACCCATCGAAGGTACCAGGGCGACGTCGACTACAGCGAGGATGCGCTGATCGTCAATGGTCACTCTCTTAAGGCGCTTGCGGAGCGAAATCCAGGAGATCTTCCTTGGGGCGAATTGGGCGTCGATGTTGTCGTCGAAAGCACGGGGGTCTTTGCGTCCCGCGCGACCGACAGCAAGCCTGGTTACGACACCCATCTCACCGCTGGGGCAAAAAAAGTAGTGCTTTCGCAGCCCGCCAAGGACGGAGCCGATCTAACCTGCGTAATGGGTGTCAACGATGATAAGCTTACAGCGGACCAAAAATGTGTCTCAAATGCGAGTTGTACCACCAATTGTCTTGCCCCGGTGGCCAAAGTTCTGAATGATTGCTTTGGTATCGAAAAAGGCCTTATGACGACGGTCCATGCCTATACCAATGACCAGAGACTCCACGACCTTCCACACTCGGATCTATATCGTGCTCGCTCAGCAGCTCAGAATATCATTCCCACATCAACAGGTGCTGCCAAGGCAGTGGGTCTAGTCATTCCTGAACTCAAGGGAAAGTTGACTGGTATTGCATTTCGAGTACCCGTGCCGACTGGAAGTGTGGTCGACCTTACCGTGTTGCTTGAAACATCAGCAACCGAAGAGGAAGTGAATCGAACCATAAAAGAAGCAGCAGCAGGTCGACTCCAGGGCATTCTCTGTTACACCGAAGATCCCATTGTGTCATCCGATGTTATCGGCGATCCACACAGCTCTATCTTTGCGGCGGATTTTACGCAGATTATCGACGGCAACCTGCTGAAGGTAGTGTCGTGGTACGACAATGAATGGGGCTATAGTTGCCGCACCGTCGATCTGGTCGAACGCCTGGGACAGCTATAAAGGGCCCAGCTGCAAAATTTTTGTTGGCTAACGGCTTGGACTCCATTCGGGCCGTTTTCTTCGGATCGGATTTCTGTGGGTTGATTGTGGATTCCACGACGCCGGGGACTCGCGTTTTTTAGCGCCGCTGGCAGGTATAACATGTTCAGGGTTGGGCGTGTGTGGCGAATCTGTATCGCTCGAAGTGGGGATGGCCGCAGTAAAGGTACGAGGCCGCGGCCGGGTCCTTTTCGTCCACGCGCCACCTACACTTTCGCTATCGAAAGCCCCATTTGACGAATCTACTGAAGTATCAATGAGATGATCGGCCAACAGACGATCTCCATTGGGCGTAATAAGCCGCAAATAAAGCTGGAATACTTTTTGTTCTGGCGGTTTGTTTATCCATGGAAGTTCCAAAAGCAAACCCTCTCCAGGGGGCATGCCGTTGGTAATCATTTCCATCTGCTCTGGGGAAAATTTCCAGTTAGCGACCCGGGCCTGTTTTTCCGAGTACGCCTTCGGGTTCAGAATTGCTACCGACAACTCCCCAGTTGGCCGAACCACCTGATTGACTGCGTTGTGTGGTTCCAGCAAGATCCAAATGCCTCCTTTGCCCGGTTCACCGGTGTACACACCAACACTCTCGTGCCCGAGGGTTAAGCTCTTGATGACAGGATCGACCGGAAGATTGTCCGCGAGCGGTGTGGGCACGCTGGTGTGTTTCACAATGGATTCCTGATATCGTGCCAGCGCGACCTTGTCGGGCAGTGGATAAGCCCATTCACTATCAATGAGCTGTGCTATGACAGCGTCAGAAGAGGGTGCCCTCCCATCGAACTGATTGAATGAACCTTGTTCAATACTCGGCAATTCGATTTTCGGGGGCTTAATCTTGCCAGGCAACTTGACGGCTGGGGGCACCAATTGAACATCATCTGATTTTTGTCCGCTTCCAAAGGCGGACTGCTTTTCGTCCGGGACACCACTTTTCTGGTGGCATATCTGATTTTCCCGGCGACATTCATCTAAATACGATTTATAAGTCTCAATATAATCTTGAAGCTGATAGATCATGTCCTCCTGATAGCGGAGTTCACGCTCAAGAGCCTCCGTGCCTCGGGGGGTTGAACATCCCATAGTCCATACAGTGAGGACCAATAGGCCAAGCAATCCTTGCCAGCTCTTCATGGTTTTCTCGCTTACGCATCCATGCGGTTTATTATGCGATCAATTAGTTTGTACTTTAATGCTTCCTCGGGCTCCATAAATCGATCACGATCCGTGTCTTCCTCAATACGATCCAGCGGTTGGCCGCTGTGTTTGAGTAAAATTTGATTGAGCCGATTTTTGGTGTTCTTAAATTCCTTAGCATGAATCAAAATATCTTCAGCGGTGCCCTCCATGCCCGCGAGTGGCTGATGAATCATAATTCGCGAATTGGGCAATGCGTGGCGTTTTCCTTCGGTACCTGCTGCCAAGAGGATTGCCCCCATCGACGCACATTGACCAATGCAATAGGTTGCCACATCACAGGTTACCAATTGCATGGTATCGTAAATTGCGAGACCGGAGGTCACGCTACCGCCCGGCGAATTGATGTAAAAATGGATATCACCTTTCGAATCATCCGACTGAAGAAAAAGCATTTGGGCCACAATGGCATTGGCCACTTCGTCATTCACCCCTGACCCGAGAAAAACAATTCGATCTTTGAGCAAGCGGCTATAAATATCCATCGCCCGCTCTTCGCGGCCACTTTTTTCAATGACATAAGGGATCAGTGGCATCAGCGAAACATCTCCAAATTCTTATATTTCTGTTCAGTCAAAGTATCTAGTGAAAGCCTTAGTTGTCTTCCTCATCTTCATCACTTGCCGGCTTCGTAATAATTTCGTCAACGATACCATACGCCTTGGATTCGTCGGCCGTCATGTAGTAATCCCGGTTGGTATCCTTTGCAATCTGCTCAATACTCTGTCCGGTATGTTCGCTGAGCACCCTGTTGAGTACTTCGCGTGTTTTGATAATTTCATCCGCTTGAATTTCAATATCCGAAACTTGGCCCCCCACTTGACCGTAGGGCTGGTGGATCATGACTTTGGCGTGGGGGAGCATATAGCGCTTTCCGGTCGATCCACCCGCTAATAACACAGCTCCTCCGCTTGCAGCGAGCCCAACACAGTAGGTGCTAACGGGGCAAGAGAGTATTTGCATGGTGTCGTAGATAGCCAACGTGGAACTGACGCTTCCTCCAGGAGAATTGATATAGAAATTAATATCCTTGCGACGGTTTTCGCTCTGCAGGTAGAGCATTTTCATTACCATTTCGTTGGCATTTCCGTCGTGGATTTCCCCCTGCAAGAAAATAATCCGGTTCTCTAAAAGTAGATCACCGAGTGTCATTTGTCGCTGTCGCTGGTAATCCCGATTCAATTGGGGATTTGCTATCGGTCCTGCCAGAGAATTGGCGGTCGAATGATCCAGGGGGCCAAAGAAATCAGTCATCCAATATCCTTCCGTGCCAAACCACTCAGGCTGCAGTGCGTAGCTGTCCTGCTGAGTGTTGTTTCCTTCCGCGATGTATTATTACTATCTCTCAAGTATGATCTTTTGGAGCGGCCAGTTCCTCTTGCTCTCCATGAGTGGCAACAGGAATATCCGACTCCTCACCACCACCGACCGCCAAATCAACAGCCTCAACACCACCCTCACCGGGTTCGAATTTTACATCCTTAAATTTGGCATGCTCAAGAACTGAATCAATCACCTTTCGCTCGACAATCTGATTTCGCAGACTATCCATGAGGCCCTTTTTTTCAATCTGTGCTCGCACCCGTCGCGGCGTATCTCCTGTTTGCATCGCAATCAAGTTAATTTCCTGATCGTAGTCCTCTTCATCTGCCTCCACGCCCTCTTCTTCGGCAATCCGCTCGAGAATGAAGTGTTCGCGTAATGCAGTCGCTGTCGCCTGCTGGCTATTCTGTCGCAATTCATTCGCATGGGCCTGGATATCATCTTCTGGAAATCCACTCCGACGAAGCTCCATTACCTTGCGCTCTAGTTCCCGTCCACTTTGTCGCTTGAGCATTTCAGGCGGTAACTCCCAATCCGCGGCAGCGGTTAGAAGTTCGGTGATCTGCTGCCGAGCGCGCTGCTGTTGCTGGTATTCGGCCTGACGCTGCAAACTGTCCTTAATGCCATCCCGCAGGTCTGCCTCGGTCTCAAAATCTCCGAGCTGTCCGAGAAATTCGGGAGTCATCTCGGGCAATTCGAATGTTTTGATATCGAGAATTTCAAACTCAATATCAACCTCTTTGCCAGCAAGATCTTGATTTGGTGCATCCTCAACGAGATTCATTTTGCTCGTTCGCGTTTCACCCGATTTGGCACCCTTCATCAACTCGTCAAAGTTTTCAACTTTCCCATCTCGAAAGCTAAGAGTTTTTCGGACGCAGATGCTCCGCTCCGACTTTTCCTGAATGGCAACGCCGTCGTGTGATGCTGAAATAGCAGTCGTAATATAGTCCCCGCTGGCAACCGGATCTTCGGTAGGCACCTGCCGCCCATAATTTGCGAGGACACGATTTAGTTGATCGTCAATATCCTTATCAGTAAATTCGGCTGTAGGCCGTTCGATTTTAAGACCCTTCCAGTCCGGCAAATCAAATTCTGGCCGAACTTCGAGATCGAACTCAAAGGTCATGGGTCCTTCATCGGGCACCTCGACAGCACTTAAATCAATATCGGGTTCGCTAATTGCCGCAAGGTCATGGTCTTCATTTACCTGGGACATGCTGTCGAGTAATAGTGATCCCTTAATTTGATCCCCCACATCTTTACGAAAGCGTGCCTCGATCAACTTGCGGGGTGCTCGTCCAACACGAAAGCCTGGAACTGCAGCTGTCGGCATCATTTCACTAAAAGCGTCATCGAAATAGCGATCGATATCTTCTCGGGCAACGGTAACTGTAATATGCCGCTGGCACGCGCTCGGGCTCTCGATCTGAACATCCAAATGTAAGCTGGTGGATGTTGCTTCCGGTTCAACATCTGAATCAGGTGTTTCTTGTAAATTTTCGCTGGTCATCGGTCTGCTGAACAGGTGGAGTTGATATTAAGGGCAAGTCGGGCTGATCAGCAAATCGTTCGATCCACCAACCAACCGGCTTGTCCAGTGACACAATATAAAAATAATAAGGAGCGGGTGATGGGATTCGAACCCACGACAACAACGTTGGCAACGTTGTGCTCTGCCAACTGAGCTACACCCGCCTGTAACTCATAAAAATCGCTTTCTATAACACCTCATACACTTGCCACACCATGCAGGTCAGGCAAGCCGACAGATGCGGGCCGGGAGGAAATTCGTCGGATTATAGGAGTGCCTGTGAGGCACGCAAGGCCAATCAATATCCGAAAATCAGGTTAAATCTTGGTATGTCTCTACGTCAAGGGGCGACGAAATCACTTGGTAGAAAACAGTTTAGGATAATCTGCTGTCTGCCAATGCCTGTTCACCAGCATTGCTATCCTCTCTGACAGACTGATTTGAGAGGTATTTCTACCCGCCATTAAGGCCGTATGAGTCACGTAAATGGCTTGAATATTTGCCATTTTGTTGGCCAAAGATCTTCACAGAGGCGGAAATAGCGTCGCTTGTTTTGACATTCTGGAGCCGGGGGGATTGTTGTGCAGGGGGCATGGAACCAAGAGATTGCCTGTCCCTGAAGCGGCCCACCCTGTGCAAAAAACGCGTGTCGCCACGATCCACAAAATCTAGAAAATCGAATAAACAAACTGGCTTGGATTAAAAATAATCCACACACCACACCCACTAAGGATGAGAATGCCACTCCAGAACAGAAGTTTTCCAATTCGATTTGGCTCCACGGCGACAAGCTGTAGTTCGGCTCGCAGGGCAAGCTCAAGGCGTTGCCAGTTGTAGCGGCTCTGTAGAGCGGAAGTCCGCCTGAGCGTGATATTTTTTAGTGGCGAAAAAAAATCCATTTCCAATTGTATTTCATGATTTGAAATTGTGAGTACATTTCCAGCCCATCGGTGATCCCACTCCAGTTGATGCATCGCGGCCGTCAGTGCAGGCTGCAGCTGTTGTTCGGTCACGTTGTAGATCACTAAACGAGGGTGGAGCTTGCTTGCTAGTAGAATCAGGCAGAGTCCATAGAGAACGGCAAGCAACAGCCCCACGAAAGGGCCAAAACGGATCATCGCTGCAGGTGGTATGAGCAGAGGATAGGGGCCGATAAAAATCATACCCGAAAGGCCGATGCCAAGCACAAAAATATCCCAATTGCCATTCAAAAGCACTGGACGACGAGACAAATTAATTTTTCCCATGTAGAGAAGATATAGACCCAAGGGACCTAAGGCCAATCCAATAGCAGAAGAGTCCATCGCAACTCACTTTTCACACATATGGGAAATTAAAAAAACGACCTAGTCAATAAAATCGAGCGGCTGTTTATTGCAGCGTTGTAGAACAGAAAAATATCTGTCGCGACTATCAGTGTATTCCTGTCTCGCTACATTGCCAGATTGCTGTCAGGGCCCGTAGGGATCTTTGACTCTTTAGGATTTGGGCGGAGTCTCTTGTTTCACCTGCTGGATCCATTGGTCGTGGTGTTCCTTGGCGAAGTGCCGGTGGGTGGCAAAAATATCCATCAACCCCAAGAAGAGAATCCATAAAACCATGGCGGTTATTGCGAGCCAATACCATCCGAAAAGCAAAGCATGATGAGGCAGCCACTGACTGCCGAGCATCGCGATACCGGTTATCCCAAGGATGAGACTAATTTGTACCCGCCGCGCAAACTGCTTTTTGAAAAATCGAGATCCGAATTGTCCGGGATGAAGTTGTTTTTTGTCGTTGCGCCTTGAGCGGACATGCAAAACGGTCAAGCCTGCGGATACAGCAATTAATAGCAAGGAAACAGCAACCGTCGTCCAGTCCATGAGTTGGCTCCTGTGGCTTTGACTACTGCGTATTTCGCAACCATTCGAGGATCACCCAGCCAACTTTAGATAGCGACTCCGCAGAGCAGCGCTCTGGGGTATCATCTGCTGTATGCCAGTAACGATTCTGTGGCCATTTGGGATAATCAAAATCGATGATTTCACAAGTTGGGATTTTGCCAACATTATGTAACATTAAATGGTCGTCCCTGATCGGCTGCCGCATTTTGGGGTGCGTGCGTGGAATAAATTCCTGTACACCGAGATCTTTGGCTGTTTTCCAGATTTCTTTGGTGATCGGTCGCGTGTCTTTCCACCACACGCTATTGCGGTCTTGATATATCTGCAAATGGCGATCGCCAATCATGTCGAGGACGACTGCTTTTTTGTACCGATGTTTCGGGGAATTTTGGATGTAGTCCCGCGCAAAAAATTCAGATCCCAAAAAATAGCGATCTCTGGGGGAGTTGCTAAAGACATATTCCTCAGCATCAACAAACAGAAAATCGATTCCATAGTGGGTGGAAAGTGTCGGTATGTGATTGCCAAGCTCCATCAATAATGCCACACCACTGGCGCCATCATTCGCGCCGATAAATACATCTCCCCGTTGATACGCGGGTACGCGCGCGTTGTCTCCCTGGGGTCGAGTGTCGTAGTGGACACAAAGGAGAATCCGATCCTGCCGATCTGGATGCCATTCTACAATTAGGTTCGATCCCCCTTGTGGTGCCTTTGTGAGAGGATGTGAAAAACTAAAATGCTGCAAGCGAACCTTTCCCCCGAGATTAGTGAAATACTCGGCCAGCATTTGTTGTTGTGACCGCATCGCAGGTGAGCCGGTTATTCTTGGGCCCAGAGTACAAATCTGCTGCAGAAATCCGAATGCACGATTTCCATCGATCGGATTATTTTGACCCGATATCGCCACCATCCGAAAAATCGGTGGTTGACGATGTATCGAAGTGGCCGGCGGCTTTACATTTAAAACATGTTGTGACCGTATTATGGGTGCGATGGATGGTTGGACGACGCCCATATTCGGGTTTTTAGTGTCTTGGCATCCACAGGCAAGACAAAGAATGAATCCAGTAGCCGCGATGCAAATTTCCACTCTCTTTTTGTAAAAACACATCCTTAGCGGAATTGTTGGAGGTGGCATAACGCCACTTTTGGATTTTTGTAACCCGATGGTATCCACGGCATGAAGCCCTAAAAAAAGAATGGACCGATTTTTCCACCCGAGGGACACGCTCAGGAGTCGTTTAAATCGAAATTTTTTGGCATGGGTTGCACACCGATTCGCATTTCGTTTCGATGCCTCGTGCTGTTCCACTTGCCATTGTAGGGGAGTCGGCCTCCTAGCGTACGGGCGATTTGCCCCCATCCGGGGGCGATTTGGCGAACTCTACGACGGAATGGCTTGAAAATCGCCTCTTAAGCGTGATACCATACCCGATTGCTTTAATTGTCAATTTTTTACGACTTAGAATGGATAAGAATGTTTTCCAAGGATCAATACCAACTGCTCGATTTTGGTGACGGCCGCCGTTTAGAGCGTTTTGGCGAATATATTCTTGATCGCCCGAGCCTGGCCGCTGAGGGCGTCGCCCGACAAAAGAGTGAGCTTTGGGATTCTGCACACGCCGCCTATATAAAGCGCAGTGACAACGACGGAGGATGGCATAGTGCCAACCAGATGCCACTGTCATGGAAGATCAAGCATGAAAACTGGGATTTAGAATTGAAGCTCACCGATTTTGGCCATGTGGGTGTCTTTCCGGAGCAGTCGGGAAACTGGGATTGGATGACACGCCAACTAAAAGCGAGTAGTGATACGCTCAAGATTCTTAACCTTTTTGCCTACACTGGCGGAGCAACATTAGCAGCTGCTTCTCACAGTGCCGAAGTGGTACATGTGGATTCAGCCCAAAATAGCGTATTGTGGGCACGCAGAAACACAGTTTCCTCCGGGCTAACGGGTGAGGCCATACGATGGATTACAGAAGATTCACGAAAATTTGCCACCCGAGAGCTGAAACGGGGAAATAAATATCACGGTGTTGTGATGGACCCCCCCAGCTATGGACATGGCCCCAAGGGAGAGGTCTGGAAAATCCAACAAGATTTAGACGAGCTCCTTGACCTATGTATGGAACTCACCAAACACGACCGCAGATTTATCTTGATCAGTTGCCATACAGAAGGCTACGTTCCGGCTGAGTTAGAGCAAAAACTACAACGAGCGCTCGGTAGCAGCAGTGATGGAACTTTTGAATCGGGTGGTTTAGCAATTCGCTCCGAAGACGGTAGGCCCTTACCCAGTGGGGTTGCTGTGCGTTGGTGCAAGGAGATGTAACCGCCAAATGGGCTTTCCCGCAATAACGAGTCCCCGCAATCAAAAAGTGAAAACGACGGTGAAGCTGCGCCGGCGGAAGCACCGGGGAAAACAAGGGCGCACCCTCATTGATGGTGCTCGCGAATTAAGTCGTGCCCTGTCCGCGGGCGTGAACGTCACCGAGATCTATTTCTGCCCCGATCTATGTAATACGGTCGAGAGTCGACGTCTGCTCGAACAACTCGATGAGTTCGCGATGGATATCTATGAGGTTACAGAAAATGTTTTCGAGCACCTCGCATTCGGGGACCGAGCTGAAGGATTATTGGCGGTTGCGATACCTCCGGATCTTGGGATTAAGGACCTATCTCTCCCAGAAAATCCTCTCATTGCGGTTGTAGAGGGGATTGAAAAACCAGGAAATCTTGGCGCAGTGGTTCGCAGTGCTGATGGAGCGGGGATTTCCGCTGTCGTGGTAGCCGACCAGACGACAGACCTTTACAACCCAAATGCGATTCGGGCCAGCTTGGGCACGGTTTTTACAGTTCCCGTTTGCACCGCCACTTCAAAGGAAGTGTATGACTGGTTGCAAAAAAACGGTGTGACGATTTTTGCCACATCCGCCAACGGCAAGAACGCCTATACAGATGTTGATTTCCACTTTCCTGCGGCAATTGTGTTGGGTTCTGAGGCGACGGGACTATCCACGGTGTGGGGCGATACGGAAATCAACACTATCAATATCCCCATGCATGGTCTTGCCGATAGTTTGAATATATCAAATGCCGCCGCGGTTCTTTTTTATGAAGCGCAACGACAACGTTCACAAAAATCGGTGAGGCCACTGGCCGGACAGACTCCATGTGCATAGCCCCCATGTGCATCGCGGGGGCTCGGGCCGCATGCCCGGTGTTTCTTTGCAAAGATCGTCACGTCCTGCCGTGCGTTCCGTTAAAGCAGGCTGTCGAGAAGCAACCGAATTTTACGCATCTCTGCCATTTGATCGACTTCTGGCAAAGGCTGGAAGTCAATCGATAACGCTCGATTATATTTGACTTGCGTCAACATGTTGACAAGCCGGCCATATTCGATGTCTCCCTGTCCCACGCGTACCTGAAAGTTTTCCTTGTTCGTGTCCCTCAGATACACATGGTAAGCATATTTTAATATATGGTCGAAAGACCGCCCCGCATGAACACCATAATGAAAATGGCTTGGGTCCAGTGCGATTCCAAGTCCTTTAACATGATCACAGAGCACGGTGATTGTGTCTGGATCTTCTGAAATTCGACCCCGTTCGGTTTTCACCGCCACCACCACACCCTCATTGGTCGCAATGTCGACCAATTTTTGCAAACGCTCAACCTCGGCATTGAAGGGGGTCCCAAGATTGGAAGACGGGACTATTAGGGTGACAACTTTTGTGGCTTTAGCCAGCAGACAGATTGCAGCAAACTGCCGATAATATTCGTCCTCCTCAGCATCAATGTCCACGCTGTAGGCGATTGGCGTTAAACGGCGAGTCTGTCGACAGAACATAATTGCCCGGTCGGGATCAGCGGCGACCTCAGAAGGCTTGAGCCGCCCCTCTTTTTCATGGATTTGGATCTCAATCCGAGTGAATTCAAGATCTACAAGTTTAGATAGGGCAGCATCCAATGAAAGATCTGGAAAGCAGGCGCAGGATGCAGCAAGATACACGCATTAACTCCTTATAGGAAAACGGGCTCGAATCAGCACCACGTAACATGGTGTTCTCCCGATGTTCATCAAATCAGACATTAATCTAACGTCGAAAGCAACTTTGAAGCAACACCGCCTTGGGAAGAAGCTGGTTCCACGGAAGAACGGCCACTAGTTTCCTTAAAAGGATGTTCCCGGACCCAAATAATTTTTGTACAAAGCGCCAGATCCATACTTTATAGGCCCCAGGCTTGTTGTCCATGCCATAAATCGCATTACAATCAAGGCACTTAACAGTAATATTAATGTGCGTCTTGATGCTCCACAGGGATCAAAGCCGCTTTCGACGCCACCTACCTATGGGAGGACTCTGATGGGAACAGGCAGTCCAGCTCCACCCGACCCAACGGGTGCTTCGCCATCTAGTTCCGACCCGGTGTTGGCCCACCAAGTCAGCATGTCCAATCCTCAGCCCACCAATGTTCCACCTCGTATTGTCTTGGAACAATCGACGACCATTTTTCGAAAGATCATCCTGTTGTTTTTGGTGACTGCCCTCGGCGCTTCGATCTTGGTGAATATCGGTGTCATTGCCCAGTACCATAGTTATATTCAGCCCGACCCCGAACTTCTCGAAAGTTTACAGTCGGGGTCACCAATGGCGAGTGATAAAATTGCCGTCATTACAGTACGTGGGGTTATTTTAGACGGCAATGGATTTGTGAAGCAACAAATCGATCGTGTTCGCAAGGATGATCGTGTCCATGGAATTGTTTTGCGCGTCGACTCGCCGGGAGGAACAGTAACCGCAAGCCACTACATTTATCACCACCTCAAGGAACTACAGCGGCATAAAGAGACCTTAAGTGGCAAGAAGTTTCCCATTGTTGTTAGCATGGGGAGTCTTGCAGCCAGCGGGGGTTATTATGTCTCAATGGCGGTCGGTGGCGAGAAGGAAACAATCTTTGCGGAAGAAACAACGTGGACGGGTTCTATCGGCGTCATTATTCCCAGTTATGACATTTCAGGTTTGCTAGCAAAATATGATGTCGTCGATCGCTCTTATGTGAGTGGGGATTTGAAGCAGATGGGTAGCCCCACACAAAAGCGAACAGCGCAAGAGAATGCTGTACTTCAGCAACTTGTTGATGAAAGTTTTGCGGGATTCCGGGCCGTTGTTGCCTATGGTCGTCCTGAGGTGGTCAAAGATAAAAAGGTTATGGCCGAGGTGGCAACTGGACAGATATTTACCGCCAAGCAGGCAAAGGCCCTGGGGCTGGTGGATCGATTAGGCTATCTGGAAGATGCTACTCGTCGGGTTATCGAGCTTACTCACCTGGATGCCGAAAATGTTCGCGTTGTACGGTACAACAAACCCGAAAGTTTTTTTGAACAGGCGTTCGGCGGACAAGCTCGTGGGCCACGCCTCGATATTTCCGCCTTATTGGACTTGACCGCGCCCAGAGCCTACTATCTTTGCACATGGTTGCCAACGGTTGTGAGCAACCGAAACTAATGTGCTTGTCTGCCCGCCACCACTGTTTTGGGTGGCTGTTCCTCTGCCTGCCTGACAGAGTCATTGTTTATTAGGGCGCTCATTATTGGTTGGACCACGCTTTTTCGAATTGCGCCGCGCGCCATTTGTCTTGCCAGGAGGACCCTGGTTGGGCTTCCGATTCGGCTTGCTCTGCAGATCGCGAAATTCCATCTTCTCGCGATAATATCCCCGCAACAACTCGCGATAGTACTCCTCTCGGGGAAGCTGTTTCATTTGATTTCTCTTTTGTGCCGGGAGCCTCTTGAAATAATCCTTCAACTGTTCGCGGCTTGGTTGCCGTCGTGCGGACGGACTGGGCATCTTACCCTTTCCTTTTTGCGGTGACCCAATCATTGCTAGGCCTCGCGCTACACCGAGAAGAATGCGAACCTCCTCATCGACGGACGACTGCATGTTGAGTTGTTTGCGGGCTGCTTGCGAGAGTTGATCTTTGATGGCGAGATACCTTTGTTCATCAAATGTGGGATCTTGTAAAATGTCATTGTTACGCCATTGTTTCCACAGGAGTGTGGTCAGGAACCGCTGTTTTTCTGGCCCTATAAGTTGTTGAATCTCTTTTTGTTGTTTTTGGTTTGCGCCGCGCAGTAACTCCGCCTGATTTCTCACCGCAGTCCTTCTCAGCCATTCCAACACGACTTCGAGATCCCGGCGGGTGAAGGAAGGTTTTATTGTTGCTTGCGATCGGGTTAATAATGTTCTGATATAAGAAATCCGATCATCTCCAGAGCGAATTCGCAATTCGACATGTTCCCGAGGATCGAGTTGTTTATACCATTCGTAGTATTGCTCAAGTGCGACAATCAAATCGCTCGCATTTGGATTGCCCACCAATTGTTGGTGTAAATCTCGCAGCTTGGATTGTTCGTCGGCGTTGAGCCCCATGAAGTATTCCTGCGCGTTGTGCAGGCGTGTTTTTTCTGTCGGCTCCATGCGATCAATATGTGCTTTGCGTGACGAGAGATTGTCCAAGTATCGGGGCAGTGGATTCGATGTGTCTGTCGAGCTGTTCGAAAAATAATCAATGTGGCGGATAGCCTGTACGAACGCTATATTTTCAGCCAGTTTATATTTGTCAAGATTTTGCAGGATGGGAAGGTTTTCTAGAACAGCATCGTTGTGGCTCTTAAGTAGGCCGCTGGCACTCAGGAGTGCCGCGATGGTCGTAGAAACGATAAACCCCGCTAAGCAAGCAGCCAGTACAGCGAAGCCTACAAATGCCCACTGCTGGATAAGCTGGCCAGCCGAGCCCCCATGTTTCACGCTCTCAGGCCGTTGTTCATGCAGCGCAACCATTTCCACGGTAGTTGCAGCAAAGTTTTGGTGGACCTCAGATTGCGGTAGTTCATTGAGCAACATCCAGCCTTGGTCCAAATCCTGAAGGCGAGAACGAAACGCAGTATCGGAGGCCAATCGCTTTTCAATATTATCCAGGGCCTCCCCAGTAAGCTCCCCGTCGAGATAAGCGGTGATTTCCTCATCGATGTTTTTCGGATCCCTGGGTGGTTTGTTTGAATGGTTCATTGCATCAATCCGAGAGCATTGCTAACGATTTGTTTTTCCGGGGTTTTGTCCATCTTGAATGTATGGAGAGAGTGCGTCACGCAAACTTCCTCGAGCGCGGGATAGAAGCGACTTGACGGCCTGGGGAGAAAGTTTCATAACCTCGGCAATATCCGCGTAACTCATGTCCTCAAATTTTGATAATAAAACAGCCATCCGCTGCCGTTCATTCAAGTTCGCGACTGCCGCCCGAACGATACCCCGAGTTTCTGAATGGTCCAATTGGCGATTGGGCATCTGGCCACTGGCAGCGAGCGCCATTTGGGCCAATGGATCCGCTGAGAGCGAGCCACTACGACTCGATTCCACATGCACTTCGCGTCGACGAGCCAGCGTCCGACGTGCGTTGGAGGCTACATTATTTGCAATGGTGAAGAGCCAGGTCGAGAATTTTGCTCCAGGCGTATAGCGCTCCCGCGCTCGATACACGCGTAGAAACACTTCTTGCGTAAGGTCTTCCGCGAGGTCGCGTTTTCCAACAAGATGTTCCAAAACGGCCAGCAAACGATTTTGATATCGGAGTACCAACTCTTCAAAGGCGCCCGCATCACCGCTGCGCACCTTTAACATTAACCGTACATCTGGGTCGCGAACTTCGTAAGAATCTTCGGATGGACTGCCGGTCAAGTCATCCCCTCTGGTTTGCATACAAGTGCCATTGCTTTCCAACACCCCATTTCTGTTGAGTCTAAACAAACCGCGAGCAAACTGCCAGGAGTTTTAGCTGTCTCCAGATGCGAAATATGTATGATGGATTTCCATGTCGCCACAAGGATTTGGTTTTTTCACGTACGTTCGATCGTGGTGCTGAAAGGAGCGATACGTCTCTGGGACACTGACCCTATTCTGGAAAACGTAAGCCGCTAACAGAAATTGCTTTCAGCGGAGGTTACTATTGGTTATTTTAACGGTATGACCGAGGACCGACAAACATAACTTTCTTCATGGCCCCCCGATGATGATTGGCCTAACAGGGCGTATTATCCAACGATGCAAACCCGATATGTAGCCGCTGCTATCCAGATGAATTCTGGGCCTGACAAGTGCATGAATCTTGAGCATGCGGTTGGTTACATCCACGAAGCAGCCGCCGCAGGCGCAAAGCTGATTGTCTTGCCAGAAATGTTTAATTGCATGGGCCCCTATCCCCACTTGGTGGCTGAAGCGGAGGAGATACCTGGCAGGACCAGCCAAGCACTTTCGCAAGTGGCCTTGGAAGAAAGCATTTATTTACTTGCCGGCAGTATTATCGAGCGAAGCGAAGATGACGGTGTTTTCTATAACACCAGCATGTTGTTTTCCCCCACAGGTAAAATGCTCGCCCGATATCGGAAAATCCACTTATTTGACGTTCAGCTACCCGACCAGAGAGAAACGGATGAATCGCAATGGATAAAGGCCGGCAATGATCTCAGCGTGATCGAAACAGATTGCGGTCGCATAGGGCTTTCTCTCTGTTATGACTTGCGATTTCCAGAATTGTATCGGCAATTAATCGGTCGCGGTGCGGAGATCTTTCTTATTCCAGCCGCCTTTCGAAAAACAACCGGCCAGGACCACTGGGAGATCTTGTTGCGGGCACGAGCAATTGAAAATCAAGTGTATATTATCGCTCCGAACCAATGTGGCACACATGCTCCGCAGCTTGTGACATATGGACACTCCATGATTATTGATGCGTGGGGTAATAGACTCGCTACGGCGAATTCCCAGAAAAGTGTGATATTTGCTGAAATTGATCTCAAAGCGTTACGCAAGATCCGTCGTCAATTGCCCGCATTAAAACACCGTCGTGATGACAGCTTTACGGACGGAAAGAACTAGTTTTTAAGTGTATCCTGTGTCGGCTTACACTTACCAGTAGGTATATAATCCATCAACAGAAGCCAACGCCTTTCGGAAAAATGCAGCCCCAGAAATTCTGAAAATGGAATGTGTCTTTGCGCCGCGACGAAGAACATTTTTCTGAATTGGAAATAAATAACTTTTTTGACAGCCATCGGTTGACATTTTCTTTCCCAACGGCAAAATGCGATTAGTGAGAAACTTACCTAATTGATAGTCACCGTGTTCGAACGATTTTAATACTCTGTCTTATGAAGATGATCGACATCATCAAAAATGAATCTAAAGTTGTCTGATACAGACACACGATTATTTTTGAAGGCTTTGTTTTCTTGGGTAGAGAGACATTGGTTACTCGGTCGAGTTTCTCCCTCGAAGTTTGGCACGCACCACGATGACAAGGCTGTCAGAATGGATTGCGACAGACGGTTGGGGGGCGGCGACTGTAAGGATCGACAGTCGGCGACGTATGTCGCGGCCTGGATGACCCTCCCCATCCTTTTTGCTTAATTGGCTGGCATGCTGATATGGCCACGAGCTTGATCGGGCTCGGCTCCAATCTTGGACAGCGCGAGGATTTGATTTCGTTGGCGCTGGCGCGACTTGACGCCGAACCAAACGTTTCTGTAACGATGTCGAGTAGAACCTATGAGACGGTCCCCATCGGCGGTCCCGCAGGCCAGGGATTGTTTCTGAATGCAGCGGCGGTCCTGGAGACGGACCGCTCGGCGAAGGGGCTTTTGAGGCTTCTGCAGCAAGTGGAAATGGATCTTGGGCGTCGTCGTAGTGTCCGATGGGATGCTCGCTGCATTGATCTCGATTTATTGCTCCACGACAATCAAATGTGCACGACGGAAGAACTCATTCTTCCTCACCCGCGCATGAGCTTTCGCCGCTTTGTCTTGGAGCCCGCCTGTGAAATTGCGCCAACGATGGTCCATCCAGCGTCGGGATGGATTCTTGAGGATCTGCTTGAACACATTCGTGGGCACCACAATTATGTCGCAGTAACTGGCCCGAAAACGGTGGACACTGGGCGATTTGTCGAGGCGGTTGAAAGACGACTGAAAGAACAACACGCGATCCTCCCCAGGTTGATCCTTGTGCCTCAAGATTCTGTGCCTAAAGTCGTGGCGAAAGAAGATGCCGCTAGTGCCAAGCCGGATCTAAGGCTAGAATTTTGGAGTCCAAAGAGTGATATGCACGGTGGAACATATTGGACCGATAAAGAGACACTGCTCATCAGTAATTTTTGGTTGGGCCAGGCAGTGACTACAACCGACAGCTATTTGGATCGAGAACGATACAAAGAGGCGCAACAACAATTGCCCACATATGCAAAAAATGCTTTTACCCCAAAACTACTCATCGTGCTCGACCCGCCAGACCAAGAGGGCAAAGTTCCTGTAAACAAATTGGGTATCACTAATCAAACATTGCCATCCAATAGATCGGTTCTAACAACCATGGAGACGCGCTTTCCTGAAGATCAGGGACCATGTTTGCGGCTCAAATGTGCAACCAAACGCAAAACACAGGAGGCCATTGAGGAGGTGGTAGCATCCATACTTGCGATGCAGTAGCAGTAATGTAGAAAAGGTAGCGCCGCTGCCCAGATATACAATCGTGCCTCTTTCTTTTGTTTCAACAATGGTGAAATTGCAGACGCCTCTTCCCGAATTGATAACCGACCCCGCGACGATTGGCGCCTTGATCCAAGAGACTCGCAAGCAGGGAAAAACGATCGGACTGGTGCCAACCATGGGCGCTTTGCACGACGGCCATTTGAGTCTCGTGAAAGCATCAACGGCACAATGCGATTTCACCGTGGTCACCATATTCGTCAATCCCACACAGTTCACAGACAAAAACGACTTGACGGATTATCCTCGTGATCTGCAATCCGATATGGACAAGCTTGCCGGTTGGGAGGTGCGATTTGTGTTTGCCCCAACAGCGGAGGATATCTACCCACATGACCATGTGACCTCCGTCCACGTTGGCCCACTCGAGAAAATCGTGGAGGGGCGGTGCCGGCCAGGACATTTTTCGGGGGTTGCGACGGTTCTGGCGAAACTTTTTCAAATAATTCCAGCCGACATCGCTTTTTTTGGTTGCAAGGATTATCAGCAACTCAAGGTTGTTGAACGGGTTGTTCAGGATTTAAATGTACCGATCAAAGTGCATGGGTGCCCAACCATACGTGATGAAGACGGGCTTGCTCTCAGTTCCCGAAATGTTTTTCTTAGCCAGGAACAGCGGCAGCAAGCACTCTCCATCCCAAAGGCTTTGAAATTGGCAGAGCGCCGTATTGAGGAGGGCGAAACGGATGCACGGACGATCGTCGCTGATATGCGAAGAGAGCTTTCACGTTCTGGTGCGCTGCACATCGATTACGCCCTTTTGGCAGACGCTGAAACACTCAAACCGACAAGAACCGTAAAAGGTCCGACGGTAGCCCTCATTGCGGTTCGCGTTGGATCTACGCGATTGATAGATAATCAGGTCATGATGCCCTAACGTTGACCCGAATCGATTTTAGACCAGTCACGAGAAGAATCCTTCAGTGCGGCAAACACTCTTCTACATTCAGGACCAAGTACAAGAGATTCCAGTCTTTGGCGTGGGCCTGCTTCTGGTGCTTTGGGTGGTTTTCAGTATCGGTCTCATTGTCTGGCTCGCCCGGAGGCAGGGAATGACTGCCGACACTCTGGGCTATCTTCCGGTGATCACTATCGTGGCGATCGTCATCATTTTCGTTTTGCCAGGAATTGTTGAATCAGGTCGCGGCTTGCCAATTCGAAGCTATGGCGTCATGACAATGTTGGGGATTATCGCTGGTGTCTACTTGCTCGCAAAAAGAGCGGTAAAGGCTGGCATTGCGACCGAAATAATTTACTCATCGTCCGTCTGGTTCTGTGTGGCCGGCTTCGTCGGGGCACGATTGTTTCATGTTATTGAGTATTGGGACAGTTCCTATCGACATACGAGTGCAGATGGATCGATCGACGTTCTCGCCACGGGAATGGCAATGATCAACGTACCCCAAGGTGGCCTTGTCGTGTACGGAGCTTTTGTCTGCAGTGCGTTGGCCTTTTTTTGGCTCATACGAAGATATAAGTTACCGGCTCTGGCATTTGCCGATTTAATCGCGCCAAGCTTGATGCTTGGACTTGCCATTGGCCGCCTTGGCTGTCTACTCAACGGTTGCTGTTTTGGCGGGAGTTGTGCATTACCATGGTCGGTTACCTTTCCTCAATCCAGCCCACCCTACCAGCGACAAATGGAGGCCGGTCTGGGGATGGGTCTCCAGGTGGCTTCGAAAGCGAGGCCGCAAGATTTTTCTAAAACAGAATCGAAACAAAACCGCACATCGCCCGATCATCACGCCCGCCCTATCATCCGCTGGCTAAGCCCCAGACTCCAAAAAGAGGGACTTGCTCCAGGTGATGAAATTATCCGCATAGCGGATATCAACCACCCCAGTCCAGAACAGGTCTGGCGCGCCCTTTTATCTGCCAGTGCCCACGGGGGTTTGGTTTCGATTGAAACCAATCATGGGCAGGAAGCGTTACTTTCGCCCCTACCGGCCCCTCCCCGCAGCCTTCCCGTCCACCCAACGCAAATATACAGTTCGATCTCGGCGTTTGCGCTCTGTCTATTTTTGCTCGCCTACCACCCCTTCCGCCGTCGCGATGGCGTGGTATTTGGTTTGTTAGTGACGATTTACCCGGTGATCCGCATTTTACTTGAGATAATACGAACCGATGAAGCGCCTCAGTTTGGAACGGGCCTGAGCATTTCTCAGCTTGTCAGCCTTATCTTACTGGGGCTGGTCGTGCTCTATTGGATTTGGGTCTTGCGGCAGCCTCGCGGCTCGCTCTGGAAATCCCCCGACAAGCACCCGGTCGGCTAAAGCGAGAAAGTCAGGCGAGTTAAATATCTTCCCATCACTCCTTTGCCCTGAGAGAACAAATATCCGTAAAGAGTATAATACTAACGATTTGACACCACCTCTGGGATCGACAATCATGATTCGTGATTGCACACTGGCCCGTTTTTCCCGAGTGGGCCGGGAACTTTTTTCCACAATTTGGCGTCTATCTGGATGGAGCGGTCTGTGAATACCGCCATGCCCCGAGTCACAACAGAAGATCTTCGGCTGATCGAAAGTACGCTCGCCGGCCAATCGGAGGTGTTTGGGACATTGGTCGAAAAATACCAGGATCGACTTTACAACTCCATGCTACGGATAACCGGTTCACCCGAAGAAGCCCGCGATGTAGGTCAGGATGCTTTTGTGCAGGCCTTTGTCAAACTTAAAACGTTTCATGGAAACAGCAATTTTTATACATGGCTTTATCGCATTGCCTTCAACTTGGCGATGACCGAGCGGCGGCGAAATCGCCCGGTTATTTCCTTGGATCAAACGCGCGATTTAGTCGGAACCGAACCGGAAGACCGAGCCGATCGCCCGGACCAGCATCTGGAAAAACAGGATCAGGCAAAACAGGTTCGCCAGGCCCTGCAACGACTCGGGGAAGAACATCGAGCCGTGTTGGTGTTACGAGAAATTGAGGAGTTTTCTTACGAAGTAATTTCCCAGATGTTAGACCTGCCGGTTGGGACGGTTCGCTCGCGCCTGCACCGAGCTCGTATCCGGATGAAAGAAGAGATGCAGCGTATCCTAAAGTGAGATTAGCAAGAGCCTTTTATTGACTTTCTATGACCATACGGTGAACGATGGATCATCACGAAGAACTCATTAGCGCCTACGTCGATGGGGAACTCACTGACGAAGAGCAGCGGCACGTAAAGCAACTGCTTTCGGAAGATGAAGCTGCCCGGAAGTTGTTTGCCGAGTTTCAGTCGCTCCGATCTTCTCTCCGATCGCTACCAGCCGATCGAGTGGACCACGAGTTTTCCAAAGAGGTCCTTGAGCGAGTGGAACAGGTTTCATTCGACCGGCCCCGAGCGACCCCGTCACCTGCTCCGCGGGAACCCACATTTCGTCCTCGCATGCTCCTGTGGCCGGCGATGGCAATTGCCGCCGCGATTATGTTGATGGTCTTTTACGAGGAGCCAACCTCCAATGATCAAAAATCACGCGAGTCAGTTTCGCAAAATGGATTCGTTGCCCGACTCGACGATGTTCCAAAAGAGACTGCGATCATGGCAAAGCCACAGCAGCCACCTCTGCTATCCTCCCCCATATCCGCACCGCTGCTTGCCGAACACGAGGCAGTTGAGAGCATTGTTATCGACCCTTCAGATAATCAGGCCGTTGCTATAGAAGCGAACTTGGAGTCGGCAGATTTTGGCGGTTCAAGCGACGATCTAGCAGAGGATTTGGCCAAAAAAAGAAAAGCAAAAGCAAAAGAGTTGCAGGTACAACGGAAGAATTCGCTCGAGAACCAGATTGCGGCTACCCGGATGCGAGAAGAGACCTACCGGAAGCAAAACGCTTTGGCCAAGCGCTCGCCGGCCATGAAGCAAGACGCGACTCGCCTGAAATCGCGAGAAAATATCAAAGGCCAGAGGATAGAAAAAACCGTCCACCCAGCGTTTGGCGAGGCCGCCGGCTCCCATACAGGTTTAGCGGCGGACGAATTGGGAGAGGAGCGGGCGGCCCCTATTTCGAAGTTCGTCTTTTTAGTCCAACGGGGGATTGATCTCCAAACCGAACTCGACCAACTGCTTCGTGATCCTTTGCCTTCGGGCAAAGCAACACTGCCCGAGGCTGCAATAGGGCAACTGAAGAAGATGGAACAGGACACCTCGCCCACGCAATATATTGTTGAGCTTACTGGTACCGAGAGGGTAATTCGTCATTCGGTGAGGCGGCTGCAGCAAAGCAAAAACTTTCAGTTGGTTTCCGCTTCGCCCGTTGGCGGGGCGGAAGAAGAGCCGCTCCTTTCAGAGTCTGAAAACAGCCACCAAATCCGGGAGGGAAAAGATGGGCAAAAGGCCAAACCCGCTCCGAGTGAGGCTGTTGCAAAACAGCTGCCAACAGTAGCCCACCGACGCGTGCGGCTGATTTTTGTTGTCGAAGCAGATCCAGCGCCACCATCTGCATCACCGCCGTCGAAGTAGCACTTGCGGTCCCATCAACCAACGCGTCGTTTTTTCAGAAAAGGTCAATAGGATGCCATCCGTCAATATCCGCTGTCGCGAAAATGGACCCCTTGTCGTTGAAGGTGAAGTGACCCTTACCGACCATCAGGGCAACCGCTTTGTGATCGATGCCAGCAAACGGGCACTCGCACTCTGTCGTTGTGGCATTTCAAACAATAAGCCTTTTTGTGATGGAGAACATCGCTGCGGCGATTTTCAGGCAGCCGAGCTTGCCCCGTCAAAAAGCTAGTGCACGTGGCCTCTCGGACCGAAACTGCGAGTTCCTCGTGTCACAGGACGCTCGATTTGTAGACATCTACCGACAAGTTGTCCCCAGACAATTTTCGGGCACATGTTGCGTGGCGCATCAAAATATTCCCGTTGCGGCGCAGTATGGACGCTGGCCCACTCTGGAGAGACGCATACGTTCTGGTTTCAGTGAGGCATTCATTTTAGACTTACGAAGTTGGACTTTAATCAGTGTCACCCCCCGCAACGATGACTGCGGCGAAACGAAGAGCAGAGAGCAGGAGACAGACAAGTGAGCAAGACGCAGCAAGACGCCAAAACATCAACCGCCCACGACGAGGTGTCGGACGGTTTTGTGGGCCGTTGGAATCATCTCGTCAGCATGACAAACTGGGAAAAAGGAAAAATTATTTTCCAGTGGCGCAAGGATCTAGAGGAGAGGGGTGCCGCAGGCGGCGAATTTTCTGATGAGGCTTGGAGCCGCCGTGTTGGCAACATAAGCCCACAACATGTGGGCCGTTTGCGAAGGGTGTCCGCGCGTTTTGATATATCGAGAAAAAGCTATTCGGGACTCTTTTGGAGCCACTTTCAAAGTGCTGTCGAATGGGAGGATGCGGAATTGTGGCTGGAGGGCGCTCTCCAGAATCGTTGGTCAGTTGCTCAGATGCGGTTTGCTCGCTGGGAAGCAATTGGCGCTCCGGCAGACCAAAAGCCGCAGGATCAGGATATTATCACGGCAGAACTGGACGAAGATCGTCTTGTTGGTATCACCGAGAAACAGCTTTCTGCTGCCAGAACATCGATCACACATGATTCTGCCTCAAGCGAGGAAATCTTCACTCCCGATTATGGGGACGAATCCAAGGCTCCTCGTGAGCAGGTGATGCAAATATTGGATGCCGACAATGCGCCCGCGCCAATGCGCCCTTTTGCAGAATTAGCTTCCCTGCCCGAAGATGTGAGCGAGGCGTTTGAATCGTTCAAGTTGGCAATTTTGCACCATAAAACGCACGAATGGGAAGAAGTCTCTTGTGAGGATATCCTGTCAACGCTTGAGGCACTAAAAGAGTTGGCGGTCGCGCCCTGAAGGGTTGCTCTACGCGATCGATTCACCGATTTTCAAATTGCTGGGCCTGGCCCACAATATCGATCCCGACTTCCTGCGACCACTCACGAATTAAGCCTCGAAAGACGCTCCCCCCAAGACCGCTGCCAATCGTTTTCCCATTCAGTGCCGTAACCGGAAGGAGGCAGAAGGGTGTGCTGCTCAGAAGCACTTCGTCCGCTTCCGCAATATCCTCACAGGAAAGCGTTGCGTGATCCCACTCAATGCCGAGTTGGGTTGCCAGGCGTCGAACGACCGTGAGGCTGATGCCCGAAAGCACGTCTTCGATTGGCGGAGTCACGATTTTTCCCTCCGCGCGATAGAGGAGAATATTGGCAGTCGAGGTTTCCAGGACAGCTCCGGCACGGTCGAGTAGCAGTGCCCGGGCACCCGATTCAATGACCGCCGCCTTCTGATCGGCCAGAAAGTAGTGCATCCTGCTCCTGCACTTCAACTCTGCCGGCCAGCATGTTGCCGGTACCTGTTGCACATCGGTGACGACCAGACGCTGTCCGCTTTGATATTTGTCTGCCCAGAGCCCAAACGGTAAGCGATAGGTATGTACCCCCAAGCACGGCCTGCCGGGGCGACCTTTATTGAATGTGGCCAGCGTTCCGGGTGTCGCAAAAAGACATAACCCGAGGTCATCTTCGACTTCGCCAAGCTGCCAGTTTGCTGACACGATCCTTTCTGCCGCTCGGACTAGGTCGGCTGAAGATTCCCGAAGACGGATACCGACGAGTTGTAACGAGCGATAGAATCGCTCAAGATGCTCTTCTAAATAAAACAGGCGGCCAGAAAAGGTGCGAAGTTGCTCAGTGACGGTTGTCCCCAATGCAAACCCTGCATCAGAAACGGGAATTGCCATTTGCGAAGCGGGCAAAAACTGACCATCGAGGTAGGAGAGCGGTTCATCCATACAGCTATTATCGCGGGTAGATCGAGACAAGTGAATCCCGCTGACCGAACGTTTGCCACTTTATCTCTTCACTTTGGAAATGATCGCCCACTCAGTTACGGGGAGACGACCGTTTCCCCAAGTGTTTCCTGCCGAATCATCGACATTAGCTGTGGCGAGTAAATATACGGCTTCCAGGCATGTCGTTTTCCGATAAAGCCGCTGGAATTGAATTGTCGAATCCGATCTTGATTGGACGCAGATATGTCAGAGATCGTAAGGCCGGTGTATCCCAGTGCTGCAGGGCCACGACGGGCACAATGGCAGTAAAGTTTGCCATAGTGCTTCAAAATCCGATCACAGTAGTTATTTAGCAGAAGGAGACTCTCCATTTCATCTATTGCTTTACCAAACTTGTGTCCCGGCTGAAGCCAATCGCAGTTAATCGCTGAAGCAAAAAATACAACATGATATTTTTTACAACTCGCAACAGCGTCGGTAAATGTGGCTCCCGAAACATTGCCGCCCCCAAAAAAATGCAGTGCTGTTGCAATGACACGCACACCAAAGCTGAACCCGATCAAACTGACTCGATCTTCTTTGGGAATTATTTTCAACAGTGCCGTCAGATGGATGCCGGCAGAAAGGGTCCGAGAGGCTTTTAGGCGCGCATCCGCGACGGGGCGAGTCAATGTCTTGGCCGATGGCCAGGAAAAAATGATAAATCGTATGGGGGTTTCATCGGTCGTACAGCGAACCAATTCCCGATAAATTTGCCACCCCGCATCGAATGCTTCACAGGCCTCCATGCGATCTCCGTGAACCCATACGACGCTTCGCATCCGTTGATTGTCATCGGCCTGTAGATTTTTGAGAGTCGATTTGTTCCATTTTGAATCTTGTGTGCTGTATTGCCAATATTTGAGGGCCTCCACAAGCTTCTCTACGTCCAAGGGTTCATCGAGTGACAAACAGGGGGCTCCCCGAGAACTGATTAGCCAAATCTGATCGTCTCGCCGCTGCCCACTCGTACATTCTGCATCTTCAAAAGACGCACATTGGGACTCACATGCGGCCGACACGGGCGAATCGCTACCCGCGAATGCCTGCGCACCGGAGGTCACCAGGA
>JABABY010000059.1 GCA_014237955.1 Planctomycetota bacterium | reverse complement strand
AAGCCGGTCCCCATGCAGCGCGTGTTCCTGGCGATGTTCGGCTTGGCGATTGACTGCATCGGCCACTCGGTTGACTGACTTCTGGAAATACCAACGAGCAAGGAGCTTGGAGATTTCTTCGGGGTTGCCATTACTTAAATGTTGTTTTTTGCCTTCAACTCTTCCCAAGACATTCCTGCACAATACATTGGCCATTTGACCCGCAGCCAAATCGTCAGGCTCAGCCTCTGCAAGCCATCCGTACAGATCCAAGAGTCGGAGCTGAACTTTGAGAGGAATGACAAGCGGTCTTCGCCAGCCCTGTAATCGCAATTGTTCGGAAACAAGATTCATAATCAAAAGATTGACAGGATCGTAAACCACTCGAAATGACCTTCGGTTTGCCTGCGCATCACCCAGCACTGGCCGCATCAGCGTTGACTTATCAGGACTGTGAGCTGCCCCAAAATAATGGCCCAACTCGTGCAGCAACACCTCCAGCCTCTCCGCCTCCCCAATCCGAGGCCCATGCTCCCGGATCAAGATATGATTCTGCAGGGGTCCCATCGTTCCACCCAGACGAGATCGCTTCAGGTTAAGCGTATACTGGCTTGTGAAACCAATCACCAAGTCCGCGGCTCCGGCCGGAACGTCCTGCACAAATTCTCGCAAACTTTCATCGAAATTGGTAATATTTGCGCTGGTGGTCCAGCGACGAACACCCACCACTTCCAGACGCATCCCAATAAAAAACTCTAGCAATCTGGAAGCAGACTCCAATCGGCCTTTCAGCTTTTTGTCCCAAATTTTCCGGTGTGTCTTTTCGTCATCATCAACTGCAATGAGAACCTTAAGGGCCCGGGGACGACGTACTTCTACGATTCCTTGACCGCCTACTTTCGGTGGCAGTTCTACCCCGCCCAGATCGAGGCGCCGCAATTCCAGCTGCCCGCGAGGCGTAGAGACAAGCTGATAAATCGTATTCGGCCGTAGGGATCCGGCCTGCTTTCGGTCACCCTGCCAGTATTCAAAAGAGACAATCCCATCTGTTGTCAGTGGCAATATCTCTCCGGGTCGAAGGGCTACCCGATATCGCTTTTGGTCTCTTTGCGGAAATTCAGCCTGAATGGGATGAGGTGTCTGATTGACAAGAATCGTAGTCGCCGCACACAGATCCCCACCTGTGGCCGAGAATGCGAGCACTCCAAACAACCATGAGCCAAGTCGGGTCCTGAATGTTGGTAACCAACGGTGATTTCGATTCATCCGCGAACCATTACGCCCCGAGACCAATCATCAAAGGCTCCAGGCCAGCCAATAGTGGGATCTGCCACCATGACTGGCAAATATAAACTAGACAAGACCCTGACGAACCGCCCAAACCGCAGCCTGCGTGCGATCAGATACACCAATTTTCTGGAGAATATGCTGGACGTGTTCCTTCACAGTTTCATAGCTGATCGAGAGTACCGCTGCGATCTCTTTATTTGTCAGCCCGTGCGCCAACTGGTGGAGGACTTCGCTCTCACGCTGCGTTAGGGGAACGTCAACATCGACTGGCATCCGTGGCGTCGACATGGCGCCTGTGACTCTCCGCAACTCCTCGCGGCGCCAGACCATCTCGCCTCTCGTGGCTCTGATCATAGCGTCCAGAAGAGTTTCCCTCGCAACGTCTTTCAAAAAATATCCAGTTGCGCCAAGGGCAACACTGCGCGCCATATACGTTGAGTTGTCATAGGTAGAAATCATGAGTACCGGAAGATCTGGTTTTTCATCTTTAAGTCGGCTCAATACCCTCAATCCGTCTCCATCCGGCATGCGTACATCTAGCAACACCAGATCCAGGTTCAGTGATAAACTTGCCTCGAGAGCGGCCTTTCCAGTGCCGACTTCAGCAACTACCTCGACATCTGTGCCATCAAACATGGCTCGGAGGCCAACCCGGACAACCTCATGATCATCGGCTATCAATACCTTGATCGGCATGGCAAAAGCACCTCAATAAATGTCGCCTCATAGAAGTCCGAGCCAGTTGTCACAAATCTGCCTAGAGTGCGAACAACATGAATGCGGCTTCCGGCTCACCATGGGAGGGTGAACCGCTGGCCCCTCTACAGGAGGCCTAAGAGGACTGAAAACCGAGATTTATTGTAGGTAATTCCCAAGAACACAACCACCCGGGGGGAATGGATTTCACCATATGTGGGGTAAAAATCGCTTTTTTATCCCAGTACCCAAATTCCTGGTGGAGTATTTGCCGCTGCAGGAAAAGTCAGCACGCAAAAAACGCCGAAAAGAGAATACAATATCCCGACATACTGGCCGATCGCGGATGAAAACTTTCGCCACAAACCTTCTCAACAACTCATGAATTCCATGCCCCGAATTGCCACCATACACCGCCAAACCGAAGAAACTGACATACAACTCACGGTGAACCTCGACGGCAGCGGCACCGCAGAGATCCAAACTGGCATTGGTTTTTTTGATCATATGCTGACGCTTCTGGCCAAACATAGCTGCATTGATCTTACGATTGCAGCGAGTGGAGATTTACATGTCGATCAACACCATACCGTAGAAGATGTTGGGATATGTTTGGGGCAAGCGTTCAAAGAATCGCTCGGCGACAAATCTGGAATCCATCGATATGGCCATTTCACACTCCCTATGGAAGAGTCCCTAGCAACCGTATCGGTTGATCTCTGTGGCCGTTATGCCTTCGTATTCCGCGCAGAATTTGCAACTCCTAAAATTGGCGACTTTGACAGTCAGCTTGTTGAAGATTTCTGCCAAGCCTTTGCAGCCAATACACTCTGCAACCTACATGTGGGCGTTCATTACGGCCGCAACAGTCACCATGTGAGTGAAGCAATATTCAAAGCTATGGCTCGGGCCCTGAGAATGGCGGTCGAAAACGACAGCCGAATCGATGGTGTGCCAAGCACAAAAGGGACTCTCAGCAACTAACGTCCGATGAGCACGCGCACCAACCGGCAGAGGTTGTACAAAGTGCCGACTGCGATCCCATAGATTTGGCGCTATCGTTCGTTGACATACGTCTCAAGGAATCTTGCCAATTGTTGGAAATCCGAACCTGGCTGGATGTACCGCACCGTCGTCACAAGCGTTTTCGGATTGACCAGTTGCTCGAATGGAACATACGTGAGTTCCAACTGTCCTTGCACTGACACCATAACCCCATTGAGACGGTTTTCTACTAAAGCACGATAGGCCCCAACCCCCAACTGGCTGCCCAACATCACGTCGAAAGCATGTGGCTTGGCACATCGCGACTCATAGCCAAGTTGCAGAGGTGTTATCTTTTTGACGCGCCCCGTCTGACGTTGATATTCTTCGCTGACCATATTCGCAAGCTTGCGGCCAAGGTCGATTCTGGCAATGGCGATGTGCCCGTGATCGTCACGAGGCACCCCACGAAGATATTCTTCGGGCAATAACTCTGCGAGGCCTTCAGCAACGGCAATCACACCGAACTGTTTACGATCCTGCTCTTCGCGGAGTCGCATTGTCTTGACAATGCGGTCGATCACATTCTTTACGTTCATAATCGGTCGCGTTTCGGCAGCCCCGGTCTCCGGATTTGTACTTGCTTCCTCATCCCGATATTTCCCAACAATGTCCTCCATGCTAATCACCAGACTCGCTTCCCCAGCAATTGCCGCACCGTAGGCAAGCCAACCGGCACTACGCCCCATGGTTTCAACAAGAAAGTACGCCTTATTTGCCTCAGCATCCATGACAACATTGCGTATTTCCTCTGCCAATGTTTCCACCGCAGTGAAGTAGCCAAAAGTAAAATCAATGCCCGAATAATCATTGTCAATCGTTTTAGGCAGGTGAACTACAGGGATCCGGCGAGCATTCTCTGGCAAAAGATCCTGAAATAATTTTAGCTTATTGGCCGTCTTAAGGGTGTCGTCACCACCAATCGAGATTAGTGCGTCGATTTCTAATGAGCACAATCCTTCGTAAACGGCTCGCAATGGTGCCGTCCGATCCGGATCCATAAGGTGCGCCGGATCCGAAATCATCTTGCCTGGGTTATCGCGGGCCGTTCCAATCAAAATGCCTTGTGAATTACGCGTGCGCCGCAACGTTTGCTGATCAACCACAAGGTAGTCACGTCCCTCCTGCATAGGATGGCCGGGACCAAACTGAATCAAGCCTGAATATCCGTACTTCAAGCCAATCACTTCAATCCCATTGCGCAAAAATGAAATTGCAGCCGCCGAGATGACCGCATTCGCGGCCGGCGCTGGCCCACCAGCAAAAACAATCGCGACACGACGAAAACCCGTGTCCGCCGCTGGCGGCGGGGCAAGGGATGAATCGGGCGGCATATTTATTCTCCGTAAAGTCGTACTCGTCTACGGCCACCAACTGCTGTAGAAACTACTATTTTATCGCTGTTGCAAAAACAAACCACTCACCACTCCGGCGATTTTGACACTGCAGATGGATAGAGATTCATAGCATGTACAGGCTCGGGGCAGGGCCGATCCGCCATGCTGCCTAAAAGCGGCAAGAAACTCAATTATCCCACGTCCGCTCCACGAATGTGGTATCAATTCTCGCTTCGGCAAAAGCAGAATGTCTGAGAATCTCCTGGTGCCGGGTTCTGGTGGTGGCGATACCATCAACCCGCAACTCCTCGAGGGCCCTGAGCATGCAATCGATCGCCTCTGTTCGAGTTGGCTGATGCACAATGATCTTCCCCACCATTGAATCGTAATAAGGCGATACCGTGTACCCGGCATAGACATGAGAATCAAATCGAACACCGGGCCCACCGGGCGTAATCATATGCTTGATGGGGCCGGGTGATGGCTGAAAGTTATTCTCCGGATTTTCCGCATTAATCCGGCACTCAATAGCCGCTCCATGAAGCGTTATGTCTTTCTGCCGGAACGGAAGCTTTTCACCGCAAGCGATGTGCAACTGTGTTTTTATCAGATCGATGCCCGTCACCATTTCCGTAACAGGATGCTCGACTTGAATACGTGCGTTTACCTCAATGAAATAAAAGTTGCCTTCGGCATCAACAATAAATTCCACGGTCCCCACATTGGTATAATTGGCTGCGCGAATCATTCTCACGGCAGCGGCGCACATCGCCTCTCTCGTCTTCGGCTCAAGATGCGGTGCCGGACTCTCTTCAATCAGCTTTTGGTGCCGCCTCTGAACACTACAGTCCCTCTCCCAAAGATGAACCACATTTCCATGTTGGTCAGCAACAACCTGCACCTCAACATGCCTGGGATGCTCAACATATTTCTCCAGGTAGATCCTGCCATCTCCAAAAGCAGCTTCTGCCTCTCGCTGCGCCTGCTGGAACGCTTGCTTGAGTGACAGATTATTCAAAGCCACTCGCATCCCTTTGCCACCGCCACCGGCAGACGCCTTAAACAAAACAGGAAAGCCAATTTCGTGAGCAATCTCCAGTGCCATTTCTTCATTATCAATAAGCCCTTCACTACCGGGAACCACTGGGACATCTGCCTCACGCGCCAATAGTCGCGCGCGATTCTTATCTCCCAATAAATTCATCGCCTCCGGGGATGGACCGATAAAGTCGATTTCACAACTGCGGCAAATTTCATTGAAGTGCGCATTTTCTGCAAGAAATCCATATCCAGGATGGATTGCCTGAACATTACCGATTTCTGCAGCGCTGATGACTCGATCGATCTTCAGATAACTCTCCGAACTGCGCGGAGGCCCTACACAGAAGGCCTCATCGGCAAGCTCGAGATAATGGGCGTCGCGATCTGCTTCACTATAGATCGCTACCGTTTCAACACCCAGGTCACGGCAGGCGCGAATAATCCTGAGGGCAATCTCACCACGGTTCGCTATAAGAATTCGCTTGTACATCGATGGTTACGCCGAGACATCCACTTTGAAGAGCGGCTGCCCATATTCGACAGGATCACCGTTTTCGACAAGGACAGCGAGAATCTTTCCGGAAATCTCGCCTGGAATTTCGTTAAACACTTTCATCGCTTCAATAATACAGACGGTCGAATCGGGCCCAACATGATCTCCGATTTTCACAAAAGGCCCCGTCTCAGGAGAAGATGCTACATAAAAAGTGCCGACCATCGGACTTTTTATCATCGCGATATTCGGATCTCCCGAATCCGCGGCTGCATCTGAAGTCTGCTTTTCTCCACCAAGACTGACGGCCGGGTGCGGAAGGGGTGGTGCCTGGGCGACAGCGCTTGCGGCCTGCACAACAACATCTCCACCCCGACGAAGGCGGATTCGCTGATCCCCCTGCTCCAAATCAAGTTCCGACAGCTCGTGTTCCTTCATCAGTTGCACAAGCCGCCGAATTTTCTTGACATCAAAGACATCGCCTGCATTGGACGCTGTCATAAACCTCTCCCTAGAAGCTTGTTAATCCTGGACATCATGGTAACTGTTCTACGATCGTCTTAACCGAGTTGCGTTGCCGCACTGTCCCAATCTTTAGGCAAATTAGTGAGCACCTCATGCCCACCTCGAGTAACCAATACATCATCTTCAATGCGAACGCCGCCAACACCAGGCAAATAAATACCAGGCTCCACTGTAACCACCATACCCGCTTTGAGCGGCTCGGAATTCGCAGCAGAGAGCCGTGGCCCCTCATGGATATCGAGGCCAATGCCATGACCCAATCCGTGGCCGAAATACTTGCCAAAACCCGCATCTGCGATGACCTTCCTGGCCACAGCATCCACATCAGCACACTTGGCACCGGGGCGGATTGCCTCGATAGCACGCTGCTGTGCCTTCAACACAAGTTGGTAAATACGCTTGAGTTTGGGCGAGATTTTACCGGTGACCAAGACACGCGTCAAGTCACTTTTGTAGCCATCGGGCGAATCAGCACCCCAGTCGATCAGCAACAGACCATGGTCACCAATGGGAATATCTTCAACGGTTGCATGAGGAAGGGCGGCTCGCGGCCCCACAGCCACAATTGGCGAAAAGCTACAACCTCGACCGCCAAAGCGCCGAATCTCATTTTCAATGGCATGGGCCACAATACGCTCTTGATCGATGCTACGCAGCCCACTGCGGACAGTGCCGAAGGCTCTTTCCGCAAGCATCACGGCCTTTCGAATAGATCGAATTTCATCGCGATCCTTTACCATTCGCAAACGTTCTACCAATCCCCCACACGGAACCCAACGGACATCATCAACACCCTCCACCAGCGCACCATGCAAGTCGACGGTCAATGAGTTCGACTCGAAACCAACCTCGCGGCACCGGCAGCGTCGAAGCACTTTGCGTATGGAAGTGATCATTGCTGTACCAGGAGTGCGGATCTCCAAATCTACTCCCGGGCATTCCTCTTTAAGTTGTGTGGTATACCTCGGGTCGGAGAGTACAATCTCCCCATCAGGCAGGAGAATCAGAAAACTGTCGTCACCACGAAAACCTGTGAGATAGGTGACATTGGTAAAGTTGGTCACCAAAAAACCGTCGGCACCCGATTTTTTCATGAGCCTTCGCAATTTATCCCGACGCAACTGATATCGGCTCATACGATTCTCTATACGAAAACAACCTGAAGCCAGCAGACGGGCAAATCTTACAGTATCGCCAGATGCCGGGCTGGAAACCGTGCACCAAAAGTCAATTCAACCGCGCCAGGAACCGATGTGTCAAGACACCCAAATAGCGTTTCCATCTCTCATCGATGGTCTAGTCGATGGCGAATCCTTGTTTCCTGAGGTACGATATTGCTCATGGATCAACAACAGCTGAAAACGCTTGCCGGAGACTTGCTCGAAGGGCACATTTCCATCGAACAGTTTGTTCGTCGGATGACAACTCCTGCAACCATCAATCTCAATGAATCCCGAGTCGATTTAGACCGTGCGAACCGATGCGGCTTTCCTGAAGTTATCTATGGTGAAGGAAAATCAATTTCCTCACTTCAAAAGATTACTGCCACTCTTCGCGAACACGGCCACGAGGTGCTGCTAACGCGTCTTTCAAGTGATAAGGCGGCAGCAGTTTCGGCCCTTCATTCCAACTGCGTTCACAATGCTTGTGCAAAAACGCTGAGAGTCGGCGTCGGCTCCAATAGTGACTCAAACAGCTGGGCATCGCTTGGCCGAGTTTGCGTGGTATCGGCCGGGACCAGTGATTTACCAGTCGCCGAAGAAGCGAAGGAGACTGCCCTTTGGACCGGAGTGACTGTGGATACAATCTACGATGTCGGTGTCGCTGGGCCACACCGCCTCACCGAGGAACTCGATACCCTACGGGCTGCGGATGCGGTCGTTGTTGTTGCCGGCATGGAAGCTGCATTGGCAAGTGTCGTCGGCGGGCATGTTTCCAGCCCGGTGATTGCGGTACCGACGAGTGTCGGTTACGGGGCAAGCCTTGGAGGAATGGCAGCCCTACTATCGGTCCTCAATAGTTGCGCCAGCAACGTCACCGTGGTAAATATTGATGCCGGATTTAAGGGCGGCTATGTGGCGGGAGTCATCGCGAGACAACTCGGGAAATTAAGGGAAGAAGCGTGAGTAAAAACGGCGTGCGCTGTGCTATTCTTTCATCAACGCAATAGCGGCCCCACAAAAAAGTGTCCTCGACGAGCGAACTAGAAAACACGAATTGATGGACAAAAAGCACCCCTCTCTGCCGACCCTGCATCGCCGGCGACCCAATAGCCATAAAGAGAATTATGGACGTGCACTCCTGGTGGGAGGATCGCGCGGCATGAGTGGGGCCATTGCGCTCGCGGGCGTTGCCGCACTTCGGAGCGGGGCAGGGCTGGTGACCGTGGCAACCGCTCAATCCTGCCAGGACATCGTGGCTGGGTTTGAGCCCTCACTAATGACCCTCGGCTTGCCATCTGCCCAGGACGGGACCTTTTCGCCCGCCGCGACAGATGCGATCCTGTCCCTGGCAGAACACGCAACGGCGATCGGATGTGGTCCCGGCATCGGTCGTACGGAAGCTGTCTTTGATCTCGTCGCCACGCTGTATGAACAGTTGCCGCAAGCAGCCGTTTTCGATGCAGACGCACTGACAGGATTGGCCACTCGCAACGACTCCCTGAGTCGTGTGAGCCAACCCCGTATCCTAACCCCACATGAGGGCGAGCTTGCGCGGCTCGTAAAGAAACAGGGAAAAACGCGAGACGAACGAGAAACGCATGCCATCGAACTGGCAGAGAGGTATGGATTGGTTGTCGTTCTTAAGGGACACCATACCCTGGTCACCGATGGTTCGCAGATGTTTCACAACAGCACGGGGAATGCCGGCATGGCAACCGGTGGGTGTGGCGACGTACTGACGGGCGTGATTACCGCACTGCTTGGCCAGGGTCTTGGTCCGTTTGAGGCGGCCCAACTCGGCGTCCATCTGCACGGTGCCGCTGGCGATATTGCGGCAACAGAAAAAGGAGAGACATCCATGATCGCCTCCGACATTCCCGAGGCCCTCCCCGCTGCATTCATGCACTACCAGCAATAATCAATCCCGAGCAATCTGGATGAGATGCAACGTCAGTTGCTCGTCAGAATCGGTTGCTGCAGTTGCCATTGGCTCCCGTCACGCTGTATGAGGCGATAGAGGGAGTCTCTCTCTACTGCCTGCCGACCACTCGCAGAAATAATCCGTTTGATTTCTTCAACCAAAAGGATTTCAGGGGTCTTTGCACCAGCATCGTGATAGATCAATTCATGACGCACGGTACCATCGAAGTCGTCTGCGCCGCAGGCGAGGGCAACCTGGGCAGTTGCGACACCCAGCATAACCCAGTAGGCCTTAATGTGATCGATGTTATCAAGCATCAGACGACTAATCGCCATCGTGCGCAGATCGGTTGCCGATGTTGGCTTTGTAATCTGAGCAAGTCCTGTATTTTCTGGGTGGAATGCAAGTGGAATAAAAGTCTGAAACCCCTCGGTTTCATCCTGAAGTTCACGAAGTCTCGCTAGGTGATCAATGCGGTGACGGGGCTCTTCAATATGCCCATAGAGCATCGTGCAGTTGGTCCGCAAACCAAGCTGATGGGCGATGCGATGGATTTCAAGCCAACTGCGAGCATCTGCCTTGTGTTCGCACAACTGGTCCCGAACCTCCGGATGAAAAATCTCGGCACCCCCCCCCGGCATACTTCCCAATCCAGCATCGACAAGGTCACGCAGGATCTGTTCGTAACTCCGCTTGGTAAGATG
>JABABY010000058.1 GCA_014237955.1 Planctomycetota bacterium | reverse complement strand
ACCGCAAATTTTGCAGATGTCGTCAGAGGACTCGACACCAAGGGACTGAAAACAAATGCTATGTGTGCCTCTGGTGACAATGGGTCTGCGGTCGCACCATGTTCAGCAAGCAGGAGGTAGGTACCGAGGCCCGAGCCGCCAATGAAATTCCTCAGGACCGTTTCGGCCAGCGGAACATCCACCGATGTGCCTGTCGTCACATCAATACGACGGTAACAACCGTGATAACCGTGGAGCATGAAGTAGGATCCGGGGACGATTAGATGGTAAAGTTGGCTAGTCCGTGATTATAGAGCATCCTCTCGAGCGAGAAGACTTCCGATGATTCGCATTTTTTTGATCTTAGAATATCTCCTGCTCTTGTGCACCGCTCGGCCGAGCGCAAGAGGAGAAAAGAAACCTTCTTAGTCCTGCCATTCCTATGTAGCACTCTCGAATGCATCGATGTAGTGTTCAATGGTTGGCTTTTTGTTTTCCGGAGGCCAGGTGACCGCAACCACGTCAAACCGGGCAGGAGTCTCCATCAAGCGAAAGCGACGGCGATAACCGACAGCAAGATTGGTAAGGCGCCGTTTCTTGTCGGCATCCACCGCTTCGGCAGGATGTCCCACATCATGGTTTGACCGCGTCTTGACTTCGACAAACACGACGGTTGGCCCGCGAGGATCTCGCAGATCGACAGCAACAATATCGAGTTCGCCGATGGGTGACCTATGAGAACGGGCAATGATCTTGTAGCCACGCCGCTTCAAAAAACGCGCGGCTTCAGCCTCACCACGGTTCCCCAAAGTCTTGGGAGACCACAAAAAACGCAACCAGCGACTGCCCATTTTGGACCCCGCTTATCGAACGGTTAATCAAACCGGCGTTCCTTGAGTCGCACTGCCTTTCCGATCCGGTCCCGCAAAAAGTAGAGCTTCGCCCGACGCACGATGCCACGCCGTTTGACTTCAACTTTTGCTATCCGGGGAGACTGCAAAGGAAACTTCCGTTCCACACCTTCGCCACCCACAACTCGACGAACGGTAAACATTTCACGTGTTCCAGACCCTGAGCGGGCAATCACAGTGCCATTAAAAATCTGTATCCGCTCCTTGTCCCCTTCCATAATCCGAGTGTGGACATCAACCGTGTCCCCAATTTCAAAAAACGGTGGCTCTTCCTTGAGACACCCACTCTCGACAAGGTCTAAAATCTGCTGACTCATGACTCCATTTCCTTTTTATAACCGCCTAAAGGCGGACCAAACCGATGTATAATGTCGCGATCTATCGTATTTCCAGATAGATCCTATTCAATTAAATCTTCTCTTCGTTGGCGTGTCCTATCGGTACTCTCCTGTTGCCGCCAAGCTGCAATCTCCTCGTGATTTCCTGTGAGCAGGACTTCCGGCACCTTGAATCCTCGGTACTCACGCGGTCGCGTGTACTGAGAAAACTCGAGGCGATGGCGATTTTCCCCGGAAAATGAATCCTGTATCGGACTCTCTGCGTCTCCCAAAACCCCAGGAATCAATCGTACCACCGCATCAATGATATTCATCGCTGCAACTTCACCACCGTTGAGTACGTAATCGCCAACCGATATTTCTTCCGGCTGTAGGATTGTCCGCACCCGTTCATCAAATCCCTCGTAACGACCGCACAACAGTGTCAGTTGGGAATAGTCGGCCAACGACTCTACGGTCGGTTGATCCAGCCGTTTTCCCTGAGGTGTCAACATCACCAAATGCCCCCCAGAATCGACCTGCTTTTCAACCGCCTCAACCGCCTCGACCACCGGCTCCACTTTCAGCACCATACCGGGACCGCCACCAAAGGGACGGTCATCTACCGATTGATGCCGGTCGTGCGCCCAATCACGAATATTGTGCAAATGTACCGCAACCAGGTCAGCATCGATGGCCCGCTTCAACAAACTCTGCCCCAAGTATCCCGGAAACATCTCCGGGAACAGGGTCAGAACGTCAAAACGCATGACTCATCACTCGCTTTTCTCTTCTGTTTCTTCAGCAGCCGCTTCGGCTGTTTCTTCAGCGGCCTCTTTGGCTACTTCCTCGGCTACTTCTGGAGCAGCTTCGGGTGTTTCCTCAGCTGCTGCTGGTGGATCCGCCCCTTCAGCCGACGCAGGCGCCTCAGGCGTCTCCGTTTTTTCCACCTCGGGGGTATAGGCCGGCTCCCCTGGATCAGGCATCACCCGTGGTTCCGCAAGCTTGGCGAGGGCCGCTTCACGAGCCGCAAGATGGGTACCATCCGGACCATACTTTTTCACCAACACCTGTACTTTGTCGCTCATTTGAGCACCGACACCAAGCCAATAATTGATCCGCCCGTAGTCTAACGCGACACGAGCATCGGTATCCGAAATCATCGGATCATACGTACCGATCTCCTCAAGAACGCGACCATCTCTCGGCGCACGACCATCGACCGCACAAATGCGGAAAAAAGGGCGGTGCTTCCGCCCCAACTTCTTCATACGAATTCTAACTGCCACCAACAATCTCCTTTAAACAAATTTCGGACCCATCATTGTGCCCTGTCAGAACGTTTTTTGTTAGCCCTCCCGGAGGCATTTTCGCCGAGAAGTGCGGCGGGCTCTCGTTGAGAACGAGAAGAGATCCGCCTCATTTTCCACCGGATCGACTCTCCCTTTTTTTGCGACGAACTTCTTTTTCCCGCATTTTTTTCAATTTTTGCCGTTCTTTGCTGCTCAAACGCTTTCCGGTCCCCTGCTTGGTCTTCCCTAATTTTCCCCCAGGATTTGTCATTGCCTGGTTCTGTAATTCCTTGGCCATTTTCATCCGATCACGCATCCCCTTGCCCGCCATCTGTTTCATCAGCGAGGCCATACTGTCAAATTGCTTGACCAGATCGTTGACCTCTCCGGCAGAAACGCCAGACCCTTGCGCGATCCTTCCGCGACGACTCTGATCAATAACCTTGGTCGGGTTGCGACGTTCTTCGGCAGTCATTGAATCAATAATGCCGAACAAGCGTTGCATGTCCTTGTCCATGTCGCCGCCGCCCATTGTCTCAGCCAGACCGCCATCCATTCCCAACATTCCCATGACCTTGCCCATGGGACCCAGTTTTGTGACCTGAGATAACTGTTTGCGAAAATCATCTAATGTGAACTCACCCTTCTTGAGACGCTCTTCCTGACGCTCCATCTCCTCCTGGTCGAATTTTTGTTGTGCCTGTTCGACAAGCGTCAACACATCTCCCATTCCGAGAATGCGGCCGGTCAATCGGTCGGGATGAAATTCTTCCAGCCCGTCCACTTGTTCACCCGTACCGATGAACTTGATCGGCACTCCTGTAACGTGTTTTACCGATAACGCAGCTCCCCCTCTCGCATCACCATCGAGTTTCGTCATGATGCAGCCGTCAAGTTCCAACGCATCATTGAAACCCTTGGCGCTCTTGACGGCATCCTGACCGGTCATCCCATCAACGACCAGATACACCTGATCCGGCTGCACCTTCCGGTCGATCAAAGTAAGTTCCGCCATCAGTTCTTCATCGATCGCCAGTCGGCCCGCAGTATCCAGAATCAAAACATCGACTTCACGACTTTTGGCCTCGGCAAGAGCCGCCTGACAAACTGCAACCGGATTTTTGCTTTCGCGCTGAGAAAAAACCGGCACACCGATCTGTTCGCCCAACACATGCAATTGGTCAATGGCCGCTGGTCGCTGCAAGTCTGCCGCACAGAGCATCGTCTTCTTGTTGAGCTTTTTGATCCGTTGTGCCAGTTTCGCGCATGAGGTGGTTTTGCCCGATCCCTGCAGGCCGCAGAGCATGAGAACTGTCGTCCCCTTCCGGAGATGGAGATCATGATCGACAGGCCCCATCAGGTTAATCAATTCCTGATGGACGATACCGACGACCTGCTGGCTCGGGTCAAGGCTTGCAAGGACACGCTCACCGACTGCCTGTTCGGTGACGCGATCCATAAAATCACGAACCACCGAAAGACTTACATCCGCTTCGAGCAACGCCTCGCGAACCTGCGCCAAACCATCGCGCATGTTGGCTTCGGAGAGCTTGCCTCGACCACGGAGGGAACGGAAAGCACCGGAAAGATTTTCCTGGAGGGCATCAAACATGCTAACAGCGGAACCAGATTGGAGCTTCTAGGGCGGAAACCATCGTGACTGTCAATTTGCCACAAAGAGCGGCTTTTTCACGGCGGGCGAACCCTAAGTGTACCGCATTGTACGCCCGTTTGACAATCCAGCGATGACCTGTTTCCCTGCGAAACGATCCTTAAATCAGTAACCAGGACGCGACTAGCGAAACAACTTATCTAGACCTTGCTGCAACCCTCGATCGAGTGCATCTTCGAGTAATCCACTCGCTGCGCTGCCGATCATCTGTTGTCCGAGCCAGGCAATAACACGCTGGTCCAACTGCGGCTTGCTGAGTGTGCCGCGAATGGGAATCTTCAATGTCTGCCCTTTGAGGCCGCGTAGAAATTTGTCCCGCTGAACCCACTTGTCGCGAATCGGAATCTCAGCGACCAGACCAAGGGATTGATCGAATCCGACATAGCCACTGGTGCGCACAATAACGTCACCAATTTCGATCTGAAAGTTCTGGTGTTCCACACGTCCATCCGCTACCCGAAAAGGAATAGTTTGGGGCGTGATCTTCAAAGTGGTCGAGTCTGGACGAACTCCCGGTCGACGCTTAATGATGGCATCGACCTGCGCTGCAATCGCAGCAATTTGGGCCGTCAATGGACCGGGGGATACTTGGGCAGAATGAATGATGAGACTACCTGCCAACTCACTTTTTTTCCGATCCTTTAGTGGGATCATGGAATGGGGCAATGTTAGCGAAAACTGGCCCTGGGCACGCGTCGCCTGCGCCAGCGCTGGTGCTAGATACTGCAGCCATTGCTGACAGAGTTCTTCCGTCAACATGGCATGCTCCAATTGGGTATCCTTACTGAGAAACAATACCTGCGGATCATCACTCAGACGAATCCAGGGCGTTGTCTTCAGTCGCCCGCTACTGAAAGAAAGATCGATAGGTTTGAAGCGTACAACCCCTTGCGCAAGAGTCGCCTGGGCTTCGCCTTTGCCTGTCCGTAGTCCATAGAGGTCCAAAGAGTCCCATGCAAATCCCGCACCTGCATTTGCATCGTCCCACCAGGGCGGATTATTGGAACTCTTTGAACGAGTGGCCAGAGGCAAATAGCCCCGGAAAAAAAAGGGCTGGTTTCCGCTCCCTTCCAGATGAAGATCCTGACCAAGATAGGGCCTTAACAGCGCAGCAATCTGCGACAGATCATATTTCAAGCGTCCGCTTATGTCGGCAGATGGTGTCGTGGTGAGTTGGGAGAACGTGCCGCTGGTTTGAATGAGTCCGAGAGGGCCTGATTCAACCTGAAGGGACTCGAGAGAGAGCTGATCTTCCTGTGGAACATACCGACCGCGACCATTGATTACCAATTTCTTTTCTTTCCAGATCGGCTTCCAACGCACCGCTTGGATTCGCGGGCGACCTTGTGGATTCCCTGCCACACTGGCTGAAGCTGTCGGCTGGTCAGGGACTGCAAATTCAAAATTGTTAACGACAAGATTCCATCCGGCCACCGTACTCTCATCACGAGTATCGAGACTTACCTTGCCCTCCATCTGTCCGGCCAATAGCGATTGCGGGGCAGCTTGTCGGTTAGTGATCCACCCCTGTAATTTCTTCAGGTCGGCCCGTACAAATAGATCGCCTTTAGCTGCAGGGCCCGATCTGGCAGGTGAGGGCAAGTCGACTTGCAATTTTTCTGTCCAAAACACCGCAGATGGCAGGTGGAGAGCGACTGCACCTGTCGTCACCGTATGGTTCACTCGATCCCATTTACCGCTTGCGGTCGCAATAACGGATGCTTCTTCAATAACGTGACTCGGAGAGGCTACCCGCAGCTTGTCGATCTGGGCCTTCGCCGTTTTGACATCCACGCCCGCCAACCCGACGATGCCGTTTAGCGTCAATTGAGTCGTACCCTGCAATTGCCAATCCGATAATGGCAACCAAGTCTGAAGTCGCACCATCCAGGAGGCAAGTTCTCCATTGGCCTGCACAACGACAGGGAGTCCCGTAAGCAGAGTGGCAATGGATATGGGACCACCCACCGACACCTGAAGTTGATCTTGTGCTGAATTCATCCGCAATATCGCTTCTTGCAAGAGCGGGTATTTTCCTTCTCTGAATTCGCCTTTTGTTTGCAAGCTGAGCGTTATGCGATCCTCACGAACGGGTCGCCATCCTGGAAACCAAAATTCAAGGCCTTGGACAAGCACATGGCCGTTGGCATCAAATTGATCTTTACCCTGACGTTGCAGATCGACACTGGCATCAAACCGACCTGCTAAATGGAGACCCTGCAATTCAATCAAAGGATTGAGATCTGCCGCGAGGCGAGTCAAATCGCCCCTGGCAGCAATGGTTGCCTCTGCAATCGATCCATTGGCTTCCAATGAGAGGTAATCGCAATCAAAGTTCAGATTTCCGACAATCCGTCCGTCGGGTTGCTCAACAGCAGAGAGGCTTATCGTCACTGGCTGTTGCCATCGGATCGGTTTACCGGCCGCAAGAGCCTCAATGCCGTTCGCCTTCAGTGAGGCATCCCAATTCTGGAGATTATCTTCCAGAGTATTTTGTACTGAAAAAGTGACCAGACCGGATGTCACTTGAGCATCCTGACGGATCCGCAGTATGGAAGGCAATTGAGCAGCAAGCTGCGCTAGATCAACCTCTCCCGATGCGCGAACGTTGTTTTGACCCAAAAGAGCTTGCCAACCTTCTTTCACATCCTGATCAACCTGCAAACTGGCTTCCAATTCGAGGTTTGCCAAGTCGGATGTGATTCGACAGCGGTTGATCTGTACTTGCTCCCCATCGAAATCTAAATTTAAAACGGCATTGCAACTTTCAAGTGCAACGGCATCTCCGGGCATCCACTTCTCAGAACGGATCGTCAAATTCCTCCCCTGGATCTGCCCTTCAAGGCGGGTTTTATTGCCGAGCCAGTCGATCGTGACATCCGCGGTGGTTGTTCCACTGACGCTCGCAGCGGGTGCAATTCTGGCCACAAGCGGCGCAAAATCTCCAAACGCAATCGATTCGGTCTGTAGAGCTATTTCTCCAGCACCCTGCTCCTCCGGTCTTCCCGGCGGAGTCGCTCGCAGGACCACCGAAAATCTCCCCGCCCCCCCGTTGGCTTCCTGACCGGAAACGAGGGCTGAACTTTCTATCGTAAGAGGCGGTTCTTCCTCTGGCCGGTATCGACCAGACAATGTCCATTGAGAAATTGTGCCGTGTACATTTCCATCGGCATCCGACATCTGAATTGCTGCATTAATGATTTGCAGATTGACCGCTGGCAACGGTTCTGTCGAAGATTTTTTCGCGAACAGGGGTCGGACTGCTTCCTCCCAGTTGCTACCGTTCTCCAAAAAAACCAGGTCGATCGACGCGTCCGAAAAACGGACAGTGGCACCGTCAATCCCACGAAACAGAAGTTCCACTAGCGTACGGTCGACGCTCAGATGTCCGCCTTTAAGGAGGGTTTGATGCTCGAGGTCGGTCAAATGCACATCTTCTAGTTCGATCGTGGAAAACCACCCGAGTCGCGCAGCACCAATCTGGCTTGTACCAGTAAATTCGGGCAGAAGACGCGGGATGATGGTTTGCTTCAAAGGCGTCTGCGATACAATCCAGGGCAATGCACCGATCAAGAGCACCAGAACCGCGAGAAGCAGCCCACCGACAAGAAACCAGCGGCGGATCCATCCCGTATTGCGGACGTGATCTCTGCTGTCATCTTCCATCGGAAACCCCTTCGCGGTAGTTTGTATCTACAAATAAAGATCAGAGAACCATCAGTCCACGGGCAATTCTATCGGCTCATCGTGGAAAGGCCAGATCGACCTCGTCGGAGCGGGCCGAACGGTGCTAGCACAACAGAATCCGCCGGGCCAATCGATTCCGTCCAAATGCAGTCTAGACGGTGCCAAAAAAGAGCAGCACCACTGCAGAAGGCATCCTTGAAACAAGCCCGGCTGGCAGTCTCTTTAACCGATGGTTAGGGCAATAGGGCGCACCGCCGACCGTCATAAGCTACCCGGCCTGGACTCGAACCAGAAATGGCGGAATCAAAATCCGCAGTGTTACCATTACACCACCGGGCAGTATCCAAATTCGCCCATATTATATATAGCAGTCGCACGTTTTCTGGAAGTGCATCACTGATGGTGCCCACGAATTACGGCACGGCGGATCTGCTAGGACCGCCTGAGCGCATGCAATCTTTTTGCCACCGTGAAGGAGATCTGTTCGAGTTCGATCGCCAAATCCACCCCCACTTGGCTGACATGATCCGGGAGATTAATTGTCACCGGTGCAAAATTAACGATTCCCTCAATGCCCGCCGCCACCAATTGGTCGGCCACGGACTGAGCAGCTGGAGCGGGTACGGCAACCATTCCAAGACGTATCTTGTGCTGCTTGACAATTTCGTCAAGCCGATCTATCGATTGGACCTCCACACCCTCGACGACCGATCCCGATTTTTCCTTATCGGAATCGAGGGCAGCCACAATTTCAAAGCCCTGTCGCGAGAAACCCTTGTATCCCAATAGTGCCCGACCAAGGTTTCCAATGCCGACAATGACAACCCGCCACTCGATATCAGTTCCGAGGATATGCCGAATTGCCTGCACCAACTCATCGGTGCGATAACCGATACCGGGGTAGCCAAATTGGCCAAAGTAGGCCAGATCCTTTCGCACTTGCGCGTCCGTAAAGCCAAGACGACTTCCCAACTCTCCCGAGCTAATGGTCTCCTTACTCTCAGCACGCAAGTGCTGCAACTCACGCAAGTAAAGACTCAGCCGACTCACCACCACCTTTGGGACCGATGCAAATGATATCCCATTTGCAGTCTTGCGTTTTGAATCTGACATGCTGCTTGATCCAGCAAGAAATCATCTCGAATGAAGCATTTTTCGTGCGCTTCTCTACTGTAGGTTAGGCCAAGGCAAATCACAACCTTTACCAGTACGAAAAGCCTGCAGGAACACAATACGACAGGAAAATACCCGTCAGGCTCCAAATCCATACACTCATCGATGATGGCGGTTCTCTCGGGTAACTTGCAATTCACGGTGTCTCGTTGACGGCAAAGACTTTTTCAACCTCTACGAAACTTCCCACATCAGTGGAACAACACGCCACGCTTCAGGGAAGGAACGGTTTCACACTCCTCCAACGTGTCAGGGACACTCCAGCGTATTTTCTCACGCACTGTAATGGCCTAAAACTTGCGGGTGGCGATCTATCAACAAGAACGACCGACGAAAAATCGGCCGGGTGTTCTTTCTCCCGATCAAAGGCGCGAGAGAGAGATGCGTACAAGCATCCTCCCAATAGCGCAATCGATCCGGCTTCATAGAGGCCAGAGGCCGGACAATCATCAAAAGCGATCCACAACAACTAATGCCATCAATTCTTTCAACCGTTCTCTCACTAAGCATCTTTATATTTTACGCGAACATCCGAGAGTTTTTATATCACTCACTTTATTTATCCCCTATATCTCAAGCTATCATCTCATACTGACGATACATATCACCTAGATACTGCATTTTACGGAACTTGCGGTATTCAGGAAGTTAAAGAGGTACTCGAAAAATTAACGCTTCACAACGTGTGGGCGGTTTATGTCAACTTTTCGAGGCACTCCATCGGAGGATGACTAAAGGCGGATGCAATCAGAAAATTTCGCAATCGCTGCGAATATTGGCAGGAGAAGGAGGCAAACAATGATTCGAATCATGGCAATCCCGTTTATGGCAGTTCTGCTGACCATTTTTGCGGCACCGGATGCCGAGGCATTTTATTGTGGGGCAGCCCGACTACGTTGTTGTCGGCCATGTCGCAGCACCGTCGACTACGGATGCTGTAAACAGAAGTGCCATACGGTGATGAAAACCTGTAAAGAGGTTATCTACGAAAAGCAGCAGTACACCTGCTACAAAACATGTTACAAACCGGTTTGGGAAACCAAGACTATCAATTGCGTAAAGTACGTCCCGGAAACACGCTATCGCGAATGCCGCTACACGGTTTGCAAACCGGTCTACGAGACGAAATACCGTACTTGTAGCTACACCGTCTGTAAGCCGGTCTGGGAAACCAAGACCAAAGACGTTTGTTACACCGTTTGCAAGCTGGTT
>JABABY010000057.1 GCA_014237955.1 Planctomycetota bacterium | reverse complement strand
GTGAGGGACGACACATTCGAGTACATAGGGTCCATCTGCAGCAATCATACGCTGCATTGCACTCTTGATGTCTTTTTTCTGAGTCACCCGTTCTGCATCAACGCCATACGATTTTGCATTATTAACGACATTCATGTCAGCAACCCCATCGACATGATCAATCACACCAACATCATTGCCACCAAACATATGCGTCGTCCATTGCCGGACGATACACTGGCCACCGTTATTAATAACCATGACCTTGATCGGTATCTTGTAGCGGGCCGCTGTGCGTAGCTCAGGGCCACAGCTGTAGTACCCCTCGTCGCCTTCGACCGTAATCACTAATCTCTCAGGTGCCACGAGTTGGGCGCCGATCGCCTGAGAAATGCCTGTTCCCAATGTACCGATCCCGGCGCTAGTAACAAACGATCGTGGTCCTGTGGTGGCAATTCGCTGACTCGCCCACATCTGATGGTTACCGACATCGGTCACAACGATCTTATTAGCATGATCGCGGGAAGTGACTTCGTTCATTGTTTCTAGGAGATGGATGATATCTAGGGTGTCTTCATTATGATACTGGCTCGGTGGTGGGAGATTGTTCTTCTGCCATTGTTCAATCTGCCGCCTCCAGGGATCGATGCGAATTCTTTTGGGATCGAGATGGTCGAGAAGATATCTGACCACATCCCCTGCATCCCCGTAGACATTTAATTTATTGGGTGCCAGTGCGCGAGATTTTTCGAATTGCGCCTTTTCAGTATCAACATGAATCAATGCCATCCGTTTTTGAGCCGTTGGTGCGAACGCCGCGGGATTACCCACCGCCCGATCGTCATATCGAGCCCCGAGCGCAAAAATCAGATCGGAATGATACGCAGCGGCACTCGATGCATAGAGACCGTGCATCCCCAACATACCGAGATTGTATGGATAGCTTGATAAGACTGCTGATTTTCCAGGGAGCGTGTGAATGACTGGCAATTGAGTTCGGGCCAGCAATTCATGAAATTCCTCATAGACATCGGCAAGAGCAAGTCCGTAGCCAGCCATAATTACCGGCGCGTCGGATTCATAAAGCAGGGCAATTGCCCGGTCGAGGCTCTCGGTGTCGAGTTCCGGGGTTTCCAAATAGGAATGATACGATTTAATTTTGTCGCGGCATCGGCGGATATCAACCGGCGAAAACTGAACGTCTTTGGGAAGGTCCCACAAAACGCTACCTGGTTTGCCGCTGGCAGCCAGACCAAGGTCACGAGGAATCGCTGATAGCAGTTGTTCTACGTTTTCGAGTAATCGGGCAGATTTTGTAACGGGCCGTACAACTTCAATAATGTCCGTTCCCTGAAAGGCATCAGTGCCTATTGCGTCCTTGGGAACTTGGCCAGCGATCATCCCAATAGGGGCACAATCGCGGCTAGCGTCCGCGAGAGCGGTAACTGTATTCAGGCCCCCTGGGCCAGATGTCACAATTCCAACTTGCGGACGTTGGCTAACCTTGGCCATGCCGAGGACCGCAAACGCGAGGCCCTGTTCCGTTTTAAAAAAGATCTGCTTGAGCATCCTGCTTACTCGATCCATCGTGGGCATGATCTGCCCTCCCTGCAGCGAGGGGACGACTTCGATCCCCTGTGCGCGGAGGACGAGCGGCACCAGCGAGGCACCAATGACCGGGATCTGATCCTGGTTCGCTACAAGTTCGTCTGTAAGCTCATCAATGAATGCAGTTTCCATTTACCGTCCTAATATGTTCCGAGCAATGCTGCCGAATCACTGTCGAATATACAACTTGAGTATTATTCCAAATGTTCTACTCTTCGGAGATTCCAACCAGTTTATCTGTTCGCAGCATAAAAGTCATCCCGCACAATAATTTCGAATTCACGCAATATGGTGTGTATCTGCCAGCCATACTAGCGATTCCGGATCAACGGCTTTTCAGGAGTGTCGCGGTGATTTTCTTGGGTATTTTTATTGGGGGGAACGGAAGTTAAAATTACGGTTGAATGATACGCCTTAGTAACCTTAAGTTGAGAATCCTATGCGCCCTATTACACACTGTGGCTGGTCTATCGTTGTTATTTTATTGGGTATTGTTTTTCTTACCGCTCCCTCCACGCGTTTAGCACAAGGGGATGTCCCTACATCGGGTGCTGAAGGAAATGAATCGATACCGGGCCCGATCGATAACATGCATCATTTTATGGAGTACGTCTTTGAGCCTGCCTACAAACGGCTTCGGGCCAGTCTTTCCACGGCGCCGGCAGATAAAGCTTCTTGGAAAGCCGTCAAAGGGGATGCACTAACTCTCGCCGAGGCTTCGAATTTGCTGATCCGACGAGCACCAAAAGACAGTCATGGTCTCTGGGTTGAGCGGGCAACCGATGTACGCCAGCAGGGAGCTCGCCTATTTCAAGCTGCCCGAAAATCTGATTATCCTACAAGTCGGATTGCGTACCGCGCCATGATCGAGAACTGCAACCAATGCCACCAAAAATTTGCGGACGGGAAATACCAGCTCAAACCGTGAAGTTTGGGCCATATGAAATAGGGCTTGGATTTATTTTTCAACCGGCTCTGCCGCCAAAATTTCAGCGACTCCAAAATCAACAAATCCAGGAGTCTTTGAGTGGTTGTGGCAGTGGATCGCAATAAGATTATCTCCAACGCGCAACGATTGTTGGGCCGAACTTGAAAGCGGCAATATCCGATAGTGGTTGTCAGCGCCCGGAAGTGATTTTAACTGATGTCCATTCACATAGGCCTCTGCCGCGTCATCGTGATAAATAAGCAACGCCACGTTTCCCTTTGGTAAGGTGTCCAGAGCAATAGTACGGCGAAGCCAAATGTCATCCGTCTTCCAGGCAGTTCTTGGAATGGCGTTCCAGGCACGCCCATTCCCAAATCCGCCAACACTCTCTGTCCATTTGGAATCATCAAAGACAGGATCAAACCAGCCACCTTTTGGCTCGTCGGTTGTGTATCTGGCATTAGTGACATGTTTTCGGGAGGTGGGCGCAAGCATCCTTGCGCGGGGAGGTGTTTGGTAGACCGAAAGATTTGCTGCGATCACTTCTGGAGACCCCAATTTTATAACTTCTCGATCATACGTCATCAGTCCATTGACTTCTCCTTCCACATCTGTCGTCTGCGTATAGACAGCGGCCGAAAGACCTGGAACTGCAATAAATGGGGTGAGTCTATCAATGAGCTTGATATAGCCGTCGGCAAGCTGTTGTTTATTTTTAAACGTACGATATCCCCAGTTACGATCTTCTTGCCAGAGATGGCCTGGTACCGGTAACCCGAGACCACCATATTCGCCCAATACAGCCGCACGCGATGCATCTGGCTCTGGCGATCCTGGTCCAGGATAAATATGCAGATCATGGGCATCCCCGACTCCGGGAATATCGTTCCAGCCACTCGAGCCGATCACCAGTCGCGTCGGATCATGCTCTTTAAGCCATCCAACGATTCGCTTCGTTTCAAACTGGCCCCAGCCCTCATTAAATGGAATCCAAAATACGATTGATGGATGGGCCTGAAACTGATCGACCACATCTTTTAATTCGTGCCGGAAGTTATCTGCACTTTCAGGAGTTCGGGTAATTTCGCCACCGGCTGGGTGAATGGCGCGATCGCCATTTGGCATGTCTTGCCAGACGAGAAGGCCTAGTTTGTCACACCAATAATACCACCGATCTGGCTCTACCTTTACGTGCTTGCGGCACATGTTGTAGCCAAGCTTTCGAGTCATTTCGACATCGAATCGCAATGCTTCATCTGTCGGGGCGGTATAAAGACCATCGGGCCACCAACCTTGATCGAGTGGACCAAACATAAATGTCGCCTTGCCGTTGAGAAAGATGCGGGTAATGCCTGAGGCGTCTTTTCCCAATTCCACTTTACGCATACCAAAATAACTTTCGACCTCATCCTCTATCGGTCGGCTACCCTCCTCCGATTGCAGGGTGACGCGAAGATCATAAAGAAAAGGATCTCCGGGAGACCAAAGGCGGGGATTTTTAATAGCGATTGGGATTTGTTGGTTAGGTCGTCCGGTGGCACTGGACGTAGTATCGTTTCCACTCGCCGTGACTGTGACCGTGTAGGGTGGCGCGGGACCACCCTTCTTTTCAGGAAGCTGTGTGATCGCGGTGACCAACAGTCGACCTTGGTCCACATCCGGTACAATTTTTAATGCTTGTATATGGGCAATATTTACAGGCTCTATCCAAACGGACTGCCAGATGCCGGTAACGGCCGTGTACATGATTCCCTGTGGATTGTTTACCTGTTTCCCCCTAGGCTGCCAGTGCGTATCAGTGGGGTCCCAGACGCTGACAATCAATTCCTGTAGCTTCTCTTTTTCATCGACCGCGTCAGTAATATTAAAAGAAAATCGTGAATACCCACCACGGTGGGAGCCAAGTGCCTGGCCGTTGAGTGTAACTTCGCACTCCCAATCGACTGCATCAAAGTGCAATACCACCTGCTGATCTGTCCAATTTTCTGGGATCGTAAACGTACGTCGATACCAAAGCCGGTTGTCTTTTCCAACGTCTTTCATCACACCAGAAAGGGCCGACTCGGCGGGGAAGGGCACTAGGATTTTTCCATCCCACTTTTTTGGCGGGCCTTCGTCTTTCGGGCGGATTGCGTACTCCCAGAGCCCGTTGAGCGACTCCCAGTTTTTTCGCACCATTTGGGGACGTGGGTATTCTCGATGGGCATTCTCTGGAGTCACCTCTTCCGACCAGCGCGTTTTTAATGGGCCATCGGCAGGGTCCCATCGCGCCGCCACTGCCGGTGCTGCAATGATCGACCACAACATTGTAGCGATTAACAAAGTCATAAATTCTCTAAGCCGATTTTGCATTTTGACTCCTTTTGTTGCCCAGCGGGGCAGAGATCGCTGATAGGCCGGATCAAACATCGAGATTGCTGACATCGAGTGCATGTTTCTCTATAAATTCCCGTCGCGGCTCCACGTTATCACCCATCAACACCCGAAAAAGGTTATCTGCCTGATTTAGATCATCCATGCGGATTCTTAAAAGAGTGCGGTTGGCGGGATCGAGTGTCGTCTCCCGCAACTCCTCGGCATTCATTTCACCAAGGCCTTTAAATCGCGTGACTTGAAGTCCCTTTTCACCAGCAGCCCGGACCGCAGAAATTAATGAACGAAGTTCGTTAACTCCGATCTCGGTTTCGCCACGACGAAGCACATATCGTGCCTCCTCGGACCCAGTGCGCTCTTTCGGAAGCAGGGAGTCGATTTCAAATTTCAGATCGCGTAAATCACTAAGCAGGGAGTTGAGTGTGCGAACTTCATTGAGTTCCACAATATGAAGGCGACGATTTTCGGTGTCGCCATTATTTTGAACCTTCTCGTCAGTCAACTGCAGCTCTTCCCCTGCAATTGTCTCTTGCTTCTCTACAAATGCATTGAGGTCGTTTCGTGAGACAAACCAATGCTCTTCACTCCCTAAAAACACATGAAAGACCGGGAGCTTTCCCGTTGCTGGTTCCTGACGGACCGCATGGGCACGCAAACTGATGCCTCGCCGCTCAAGAGCCGCAAGAGGCTCTTCCATTGCAGCGAGCGTCTTACAAAGTTTTTCCATTTCCACGCCCTGAATAATTCGCCCGTCTCGTGGATCAAAGTCAGCGTTTTTCAATCCCATCTCTAGGAGGCGCTGCTTCATCTCTTCTTCGGTTTGAACATAATAGGCTTTTTTCTTCTGTCGTACGCGAAAGAGTGGGGGCTGGGCAACGTAGACTTTTCCTTCTCGCACGAGGTCATACATTTGCCTATGGAAAAATGTTAATAAAAGTGTACGAATATGCGATCCATCCACATCGGCATCTGTCATGATTACGATTTTATCGTAGCGACGCTTTGAGAGATCTTGATCGTCGCCGATACCAATACCAATCGCTGAAATCATACTACGGACTTCTTCGTTGGCCAGCACTTTGTCTTCTCGCGACTTGTAGGCGTTAATGATCTTGCCGCGAAGAGGTAGGATTGCCTGATATTCACGTATGCGGCCCCCCTCAGCGCTGCCGCCGGCTGAATCTCCTTCAACAAGATAGAGTTCACAGCGATCCACTTCTCGGCTACTACAATCGCGCAATTTACCAGGCAGACCTCCTCCGGAAAGAGCGCCCTTGCGCTCACGGAGAAGTGCTTTCGCTTTACGGGCGGCTTCTCTTGCTTCCGCCGCCAAAATACCTTTCCGGACAAGAATCTTTGCGTTCTTTGGATTTTCCTCTAGATAGTTTGTGAGAAACTCACCCACAGCCGAACTAACAATTCCCTCGACCTCACTATTGCCGAGTTTTGTCTTTGTCTGCCCCTCAAACTGTGGGTGGGGCACCCGCATCGAAATAACAGCGGTAATTCCTTCTCGAAAATCGTCTCCGGATGGCGAGATGTCCTTCAATAAATTTTGTTTTCGTCCGTATGCATTGAGCGAACGCGTTAGCGCTGATCGAAATCCAGATATGTGTGTACCACCTTCATGGGTGTGAATATTGTTTACGTACGATTGCACATTTTCTGTGAATTCGCCGCAATACTGTATCGCGATCTCATAGCCCACCCCTTCCATTTCGCCGCAGCAATAGGCGACCTCTTCATGGAGTGGGCTGCTGGCCCGATTGAGGTGTTCCACAAATTCAATAATCCCGCGTTCGTAACAAAACTCCTCTCCTTCGTTGTTGCGTTCATCATGAAAAACGATTCGCACCCCGCGATTGAGGTAGGCTAACTCCTGGAGTCTTTTATGAAGCGTGTCGTAACTCATCCGAGTCACCGGAAAGATCTCGGAATCTGGCTTGAAGATTGTTTTTGTGCCAACTTTGTCCGAGGCGCCGAGTCGACGCACTTCTCCTTGGGGCACTCCGCGTTCGTATTCCTGCTGGTATACATGGCCGTCGCGGCGAACCTCCACCTCGCACCACTGAGAAAGAAAATTTACTACCGTAACGCCTACGCCATGCAATCCGCCCGATGTTTGGTAAGCACCCTTTTCGAACTTTCCGCCAAACTTCAATACCGTCATTACCCCTTCGAGTGTGGATACATTTCTTCCAAGTTCCTCGGACAACTGTTCATGATTGCCAACTGGAATCCCACGACCATCATCTTCAACCGTAATGCTGCCGTCATTATTGATCTGCACACGAACGGCGGTTGCGTATCCAGCCATCGCCTCATCGATTGAATTATCAACCACTTCAAAAACCAGATGATGGAGCCCACGAACCGTCGTGTCGCCGATATACATACTCGGTCGCTCTCGGACGTGTTCAAGATCCGAAAGGTGCTGGAGATCTTCCGGCTTATATTCCGCCTCTCCCTTAACCATTCCGAACTGTTCGGCAGGAATTTCGGGCGTTGTTTTTGAATCTGCTTTATTTTCGTTGTCTTCAGGAGGCATGTTGTTTGCTAAACCTTGTGTTTTGTTTGTCGACAAACTGACCGAATACGGCACCAGCCGCTACTGATAAAATGTATTCATTCCTAATAATCAAAGTTGCCCGACGCGAAAGCGAATTTCTTGAATATTCCAATCTGGAATATCTTGGTTGAGGGCCGCAATGATTTCCGGTTTTCTGAAAGTTAGTTCCTGCATGAGGGTTGAGTTGGCGACCACAACCTCTAATCGGCCTCGACGCATTTCGCCACATTTTGTTAGTTCCGCAACCGACTCACCAACGATTTTTCGCCAGACGTCGCGTTTAGCAGCCGCAAGTCGACCCCGACCAAGACCGCGACGGGCCATTATTTCTGCAACTACATTTCCGATTGGAGTAGGGCCACGACCTTTTGCCATCCAATGATTCCTATCGATCCCGCGCCATTGGCATAATAACGTAACCATACCCATCATCCGTCAAGCAAACAGCTGCGCTTTTGCCATCCTTAATTTCAAGCGTAAACGTTTTATCATCATCCAAAACCTTTAAAAAGTCTGCCATATATTTAGGGTCTAGCATGAGTGTGATGGGCTCACCGCTATATTCGATTGGAAGCTCAATTCTCGATTGCCCCGCCTCCGATGCCTCGCCAACCAATACGGCGTTACCATCACCGAAGGTAAAATCGATTCCGCGGCTTTCTTCGCTGGTCACAATCGCTGCCTGGCGAACCGCCGAATAGAATGACCCAACAGGTAATACAATTTTAATGTTATCTTCCTGCGGAGGAAAAACATCTCGCCAGTTTGGAAAGCGACCTTCCACTAAACGTGCATACATTGTGACCCGTGCACTTTGAACCAAAATATCGTTTTGGTGCGATGATATTTTCACTTCCTCTTCATTATCTGAAACAGCACGATCAATGAGCTGCAAAGCTCGTGTTGGAATAATTGTTGTCGCACCTTCTGTTTTATGGCCACCAATGGATTCTGATGGTCCCTGCATTTTTGCAAGGCGGCGGCCGTCAGTCCCAACTGCGATAAGTTCTTGCTCCCCAAGCTCCAAAAGCACTCCACCAAGTGCATATCGACTGCTTTCGTTATCCGTTGCGAAAATAGTTCGGTGGATCACCTCCTTTAAAAAACAAGCGGACATCCGATGATAGACATCACCTTTAAAGGACGCGACATCGGGAAACTCTACTGGATTTATGCCGGGTAACTTAAAGACACTTCTTTGTGCTCGAACCTGTGTTCCCTGATTATCAGCCTCAATTTCCAACTGCTCGTCGGGTGTTTCACGGAGGATACCTCCAAATCGAGCCACAGGCACCACGGCATCCCCTGGAACCTGGACCTCGACACCCTCAACCTCACAGCGAATGCCGATTTCTAAATCTGTGGCTGATAAAACAACGGTTTTTTCCGTTGCTTCAATTTTGACATTCTGCAAAATCACCTTAGGGCTACGACTTGGAGCCACAGCAGCCACCACCTGAAAAGCCTCTAAAAATTTTGCGCGATCACAACAAATCTTCATCCTCAATTCCTTCCTGATACCACCAAATATTTATATTTTTACCTGTTTGTTTTATTACTTAATTAAATTTTATTATTAGTAATATATTTCACCAACAATAGAATTACGATCCAATACACAAGCCCCACTCATAGAACAAGATACACCCCCAACACCCATGTGGAAAAACTGTCGACCCCTTGTTCAACACAACAACTCTGAATGTTTGTTTCTGTGAGCATAAACCCGTCCCAAACTATACGAACTCTGAGTTTTTTAAAAAAAGGGGATAACTGACTCTCATCAACTAATTTTCCACACCCCACACCAACTATTGTTGGTTATGGAATAACATCTCAACATCTACGCCTCCGATCTCATCTCTAATACATCAGCCAATATTTTTATATCACCGGCGATTGAAACATCTGAAACCATCTTTTTCTCAATCATCCGGCAACCATGCATGACGGTAGTGTGGTCCCGACACCCTAGGTATTTTCCAATAGACGTCAAACTATTTTCGGCTTGGTTATGCGCTAAATACATAACAACATTACGAGGAATGGCAACTTCACGTCTTCTGGATCGCCCCCGAATTTGAGATACGGTCGTTCCATAATAGCCGGCTACCACTTTGGCGACTTGCTGGATTTCCAGAAGACCAACTCCACCACCTTGCCCGAGGCAATGGAGAATCTGCTTGCTCCCAATGACCCTCTTTTGTGTGCCGGGAGGTATTTCAGAGACAACACTGCAAATAATTTCAATCAATTTGCCAGAGGTTGTTTGGGTTTTCTCACTAAGAAGATCCACTGCGTCTAATGAAAAGGAAATTCCCAACAACTTTTCTAATGTATGAATTATCTCACGACGAGTTTCGGTGGAGGGCTTATTTAGGGGGATCACCAAACCGCCCAGCAGGCGACTCCGAATAGATACACTGCAGTCTTTCAGGTAATGAGGCGACCGAGAGGCCGTAACAATAATTCCCTGCGAATGTGTCTTATAGGCATCAAGTAACCGACATACCCCTGCTACCATAGCGGATCCAGAAGCAATCCGGTCGATCTTTTCGAGAACGAGCAACCCACTTGGACTCTCTGAAAGCGAGCTCAAAAATTTCGTTACCCGGCGAACCTTACTTAGATCGACAATCGTTGCTTTTTGAGAGCGATTTTGAGAATTCCAATGCGCCGCGAGCCCAGTCGCCAAATGGGTTTTTCCAGAGCCTGCTCCACCACATAAAACAAGAGGACTGGCAGCCTGGGAGAGTCGTCCCGAAATCAGGAAAGGCTGTAACGCTGCGAGGAGAAGCCGATTTTCTGCCCCGGCAATAAAGCCATTCATGGACGAGTTGTGTTTTAGCACAACACTATTGTGGCGAGGCTGGCACCCTGCAGCGGGCAGAGGAATCGTAAATACACCAGTGACCACAGAGACTCCATCCAGTTGCCTGGTTGTCGCTATTTGGTTGCCTCAACAGGCCAGAATGGCCCTTTAAATACAAGGCCGTATTA
>JABABY010000056.1 GCA_014237955.1 Planctomycetota bacterium | reverse complement strand
GGGGGGGGGGGGGGGGGGGCTAGGGAGAGGTTGGCCCGGTAATCTGTTCGCAGAGGCTCCAACATCGCGGGTTAACAATTGGATAGGTGGGATCCTGCCGTGTGGTCTGTTCCCAAAACAACGTGATTTTAAGGCTGTGACGAGTGTCACGCAAGTTCTACAGTTTGGCAGAGGCAATAGAATGCGGGCATTTTTTGTCGGAAGCGGAAATTTTTTGGAACAAACAGTCCTGCTCATCTGGTTGCCAATAGATACAACATGGCCGAGAATATAGGGGTCCGACGTGTTTCTGGGATTTGCACACACTGTCTAAACTCTTTGTGGGAGAGATACCATGTCTTCGGTCGATCGTCGTGGCTTCATCAAAACCTCTGGTGCTGCGGCCGCTGCCGCTGCTGCTGTGGGCTCTCTTCCTTGGGCAGGTCGCGCTGGGGCTGCGCCACCCCTGGTTGCCGACGATGGTACCATCCCACCCCAAAGGGTGCAGATTCTCTACGGACTGCATGCCTACACCGATCAGTTGAGTGTCCAGCCGGGAGAAGAGGTCCAATTTCATACTACAAGTACGGTCCCCTACGATCTTTCAGTCTGCCGTCTTGGCCAGGAGGTCGATGACCCGGCAGGTGACGAGGTGCTCAAGGAATTCGACACATCGTCGCCCCAAATCCAGCCGATACGACCTGGATCCTATATTCAGGTTGCACAAGGCCTCGAGGACGAAAAGCCGATCGAGACAATAACCATTGAGTGTTGGCTCCGCCCTCTTCTGAGCGAAACCCCCGCTGGAATTATTACCCAGTTTGATCTACCACAGGTTTGTGGTTTTGGGTTGTTTCTCAATCCCAATTACCGCGTGAGCTTCTACCTGGGAACGGGGGGCCAATTTGAACCATCACAATTGCACCATACTCCCGAAAACACGCTCGAGCGGAACCGCTGGCATCACATCGTCGCCCGTTGGGACGGCAAGGTTAAGACAATCTGGATCGATGGTGTGCAGGTTGCGAGTTGGCCCTTTGAGGGTCAGGTTCGCGCCGGCAGTGCACCGCTTCGACTTGGTGCTCGGGGCGATTGGGGCGAAGCTTTTCGCCTTCTGGATGCGGACATTGCCATGCCAGCAATCTACGCTTCGGCGTTGAGTGATCAGGAAATTCGAGATCGCTACGAACAGAAAGCACTTTCACAGCCACAGTCGGCCTCGCTGCTGGCGTGTTGGCCTCTGTATGAGGAACGAGGTTCTGTGGTGGCTGATATCAGTGGGCACGGACGGCATGGCCGGATCATCAACAACGGCACCTGGATGATCGGCGGACCCTCCTTTGATGCAGGCAGCGTACCGCGATGGGGCGACTACGATCCTCAAACCGATCCAACCCGAGGACATGGCCTGCGGCTGGCCTCGGACGATTTGTTTGATTGTCGTTGGGAGCCGACCCACAAAATGCGGATCCCGAAGGATGCCCGTTCCGGATTCTATGTCGGACGCTACCGCTACAAGCTCAACGGCAGCGAACGCATGTACCATACGCTGTTTTTCGTTCGCCCTGCGGCAGATAAGAAAAACAAGCCACCTGTCTGTCTTCTGGCCGCGACCAATACGTACCGTGCCTACACTTACCGACCCTTTGCGGAGGTGCCTCCCAAATTAAAATTCAATGATTATTCCATTCCCAACAGCCCGGGCAACCCACCGGCATTTAGCTTTTATGGGGGTGACAAAGTAGGGCATGTGGCCTACCGACTTGGTCTGCGGATGCCCTCGCCCAATAGTGGTCCCTATGTGAATTCGATGTCGCATGGGACAGAACACAACTACAGCCATCTTGCCCGTGCCGACCGTTTGACCGAAGTCTGGCTTGCCCAGAACGGCTACGACTACGATGTGATTACCGATCTCGACCTGCATCAGAATCCAGACATCCTCAAAGGGTATAAGACATTTATTATCAACGGCCACAGCGAGTACTGGTCGCTACCGGCCTACCATGCAGTCGATCGTTATCTGGCCGAAGACGAGGGGAATGTGGTCGTAATGAGCGGTAACACGATGTTTTGGCGGGTCACGTACGATGACGATTACCGTACGATCGAGTGCCGCAAGATCGACGCGCCGGGAAATCCCATTCCTCCCTCACGCCGTGGCGAATCGTATCACAGCGATGACTTTGCCCGCGGAGGTCTGATGCGTGATTGTGGTTCCCCCGCTTGGAAAGTATTGGGGCTGGAATGTCTCGGCTGGAACGGCGAAGTCAACAATATGGGACCGTTTGTCGCCGCCAACACCGATCATTTTCTCTACCGTGAGCCGGAGGACACCGGTTTGAAAGATGGATAACATTTTGGGATTGCTGCCGGTGGCTTTCCCTGTGCAGGAGGCCATGAGTTTGATGTTCGCGTCTCGACCCTGGTGAAATTGCAGCAGGGGGCCCTTCCTGAAGGTGCTTCGGTTCCAGTGGAGCCCGAGAACATCGAGTATCTCGGCCATAGTATCCATCAATGGAGACCCAACGCCTATATTTGCGACTACTACACGCGTCGCATCGAAGAACAGGGTGATCTAGGTGGTGAGATGATCTACTGGGAGCGTCCCGAAGGTGGTCGGGTTTTTCATGCAGGTGTGATCGCTGGCGGCTGGGTACTCTCCATCGATCCTAAGTTTGAGACCATGATGCGCAATGTATTGTCCCATTTTGGGGTCGAGCGCAACGTCTGACGAGCGTACTCTCTGAATTGCGAGCTAGGCGAACGAAATCATTTAAGCAAACAAATCAGTGATGACTCGCGGATCATCGGCCGGACCGATAAGCCGGTTGTTGAGCCCCTGATACCGGACCAGCAATTTGTGCGGGTCGAGACCGAGGAGATGCAGGATTGTCGCCTGAAGGTCGTGGATGTGCATCTTCTTCTCGGTTGCAAAGTATCCGAGTTCATCGGTTTCTCCATACGACAGACCACCTTTAATACCACCGCCAGCCATCCAGATGCTCATGCTGTGTGGGTGATGGTCGCGACCGAGATACGGCGAGGCATCTCGTTTCTCATTCATCGGTGTCCGGCCAAATTCTCCGCTCCAAACAACGAGTGTCTCGTCAAGAAGTCCCCGTCGTTTGAGATCGCTCAGGAGTGCATGGATCGGTTTATCGATTTCTTTGCACTTCTTCGGGAGATGTTTAACAATATCGTTTGTTTCACCAGTTCCATGGATATCCCAGCCCCAATCGAAAAGCTGGACATAACGAACGCCGCTTTCTACCAAGCGGCGAGCAAGCAAGCAATTGTTGGCAAAGGAGGTTTCCCCAGGCTGTGAACCGTAGAACGCATGCATGTCTGCCGACTCTTTACCGATATCCATCACCTGCGGAACGCTGATTTGCATTCGGTAAGCCATCTCATATTGTGCGATGCGGGTATTGATTTCGGGACTGCCTTGTTGGGACAGTTGCATTTCATTCAGCTCTCGTAGCGTATCGAGTGATCGGCGACGGAGTTCGCGGTCCATCCCATCAGGGTTGTTGACGAAGAGCACCGGTTCTCCTTTGGTACGGCACTGAATTCCCTGGAACATACCTGGTAGAAAACCGGATCCCCAGGCACTCTTGCCCGCGCTCGGAATCTTATTTCCCGAGACCAGCACTACAAATCCAGGCAGGTCCTGGTTTTCACTTCCAAGCCCATAGGTAATCCAGGACCCCATGGAGGGTTTGCCAAATTGGGAGAACCCGGTGTAGAGCAACATTTGGGCGGGGGCATGATTGAACTGGTCGCTATACATTGAGCGGACAATACAGATGTCATCGGCCATTGAAGAGAGCTTGGGCAAAAGTTCTGAAATCTGCTGGCCGCTCTCGCCGTGCCGTGCAAACTTGTAGGGAGTACCCAGCAATTGTGGCGTCCCCTTAATGAAGGCAAATCGTTCTCCTTTGAGATATTCTTCCGGACAGTCCTTATCGTTAAACTCTTGGAGTTTGGGTTTGTAGTCAAATAATTCCTGCTGCGGAGGCGAGCCGGCCATATGCAGGTAGATGACGTTTTTGGCCCGGGCTCTCAGCGGAGGCTGCTTTGGAGCCAACGGGTTCTCGATCGCTGCTGGCCCGGTGGTTTTATCGTCAGCAAGGAGTCCCTCCTGCATGAGCAGGCTACTGAGAGCTGCTGCGCCAATGCCGGCGGTTCCTCCACCGAGAAAGTGCCTACGGGTCACATCCACGTGGTCATTGCTGCTGTGCATCGTCATTTATCCCTTGGTCAGTGTCTCGTCGAGATTCAGTAGCATGTTGCCAATCACCGTCCACGCCGCCAGACTTTCCGCATCAGTCGTGTCTTGCCCGGCATTCACAGCTTCCCTGTCATAACCGGCCAATCGTTGGGCCGCTTCGGATTGCTTGCGAAAATGATCCAGCGCATCATGATAAAGTGCTGTAATGCTTTCTATTTCTTCCACTCGCGGTGGTCGTGCTAAACAGCGCCGGAATATGTAAGTGATACGGCTTGTCAGGTTATCCCCGCCATTCTGGTGTGTTAGCTGTGCTAAGCTCTGGGCAGCCTCTACAAAGGCTGGGTCGTTCAGGGTGACCAATGCTGCTAGCGGTGTATTGGTTCGAATTCGTCGCACCGTGCAGAGTTCGCGACTGGTGGCATCGAAGGCCATCATCGCAGGGTAGGGGCTTGTCCGACGCCAAAAGGTATAAAGCCCGCGTCGGTAGCGGTCTTCACCTAGGCTTGTATCCCATTGGTCGGAACTGTATACGACTTGCCAGACTCCGGGTGGTTGTGGAGGCATCACACTTTTACCGTACATTTTATCGCTCAACAGACCACTGGTTGTCAAAGCAACATCACGGACCATTTCTGCCTCCATCCGGAAACGTGGACCTCGTGACAACAGTCGGTTATTGCTATCTTGAGCCAACTGCTCTGCATCGACATGAGAACTCTGACGGTAGGTGGAGGAGGTTACAATCTCCCGGATGAGATCTTTCATCGACCAGCCACCTTCCATAAATTTGATCGCCATGCGATCGAGAAGTTTGGGGTGAGAGGGTGGTTGCCCTTGGGTGCCAAAGTCCTCACTCGTTTCAACTAAGCCCTGTCCCAGGATTTTTTCCCAAAAGCGGTTCACAGTGACCCGCGCTGTCAGGGGGTTTTTCTTGTCGACGAGCCAATATGCTAGGCCAAGCCGGTTTTTGGGCCTATCGGGAGGCAAGGGGTGGAAGGCTGCGGGGACGCCAGGCTGCACTTCAACACCTTTGCTTAGAAAACTACCACGGACCAACAGATGTGTTTTACGTCGCTGATAGGGGGGAAGTTCTCTCATGATCGGCACGGTCGGTGCGCGTGCCAGATCGCGGATTTTTCGGATTTCAGTCTCCACACGGAAAATCTCGTCGTGCAGCGGTTTAAGCAACGGTGAGATCGTCCGGTAATAGGATGAGATCTGTTCCTGTTGCTCAGCCGTTCGCTGGTCGACTGGGTTTTTAGCAGCGACTAGTAGACTCTCAGGCAAGGCTCCAAGGCGAGCCCGGAAGTAAAAACCACTTTTGCCGCCACCGTTGGCAATTTTTACCAACAGTTGGTTTTTTCCGGTACGCAACGTTGTCCGTACCCGATCCTGATCTGGCAGTGCAGAACGACCAATTTTGTTTTCATGGACCGATTGTCCATTGAGCCAGACTTTGATGCCATCATCGCTTCCGAAGTAGAACTCAACCGGTCCGGCCTCTTCTGCTTCAATGGTCCGGTAGAGGTAGGTCGCCACAAAGTCACCGGTTAGTGGATGGACCTTGCCGTCGTTGTACTCTGGCCGTTCGGTCCACCTCATGCCGTTTTCATATTCGGCTTCCAGATCAACCTCCGTTTCGGGAGGAAAACGCTCTGAAAAAGATGCGTTGAAGTCACTGGCTGCAAACGGACCTACGGAATACCAGGTTCCGTAGACTGGAGGCTCCGGTGGACCCTGCTTGGCAAGTTGTCTAGCCCATGCCTCTTCGGCGGCGGATAATTCTGGTGTGTCCTCTTTGAGTTGGTTTTCCAACTCCGCGAGTTCCTTTCTCAATGCTTCGACTGGTCCTCGCGATTCCGGGGGGAGTACTTCCATTGTCGGCATTTCGTTTGGCTTGTCGCTATCCTCTGTTTGATTCATAAAAGCATAAAGCTGATAATATTCGCGTTGGGTAAGTGGATCGTATTTGTGGCTGTGGCATTGGCCACAGGAGACCGAAAGACCCATCCAAACCTGTCCGGTTGTATTGATCCGATCGACGATGGCTGCTGTGCGGAACTCTTCGTCGTCGGTGCCACCTTCGGTATTGGTCATTGTATTGCGGTGAAAAGCAGTCGCGATCAGCTGATCTGTTGTGGGATCGGGCAGCAGATCTCCAGCGATCTGTTCGATTGTGAATTGATCAAAAGGCATATCCCTATTAAAAGCTTTGATCACCCAGTCGCGGAAAGAGTAGATTGTCCGGCGAGCGTCTTTTTCATAACCCTGGGTATCGGCATAACGGGCCAGATCGAGCCACATACGGGCCCATCGCTCGCCATAACGGGGCGAGGCGAGCAAGGCATCGACCATTCTTTCGTAGGCGTCGGGTCGCGTGTCGTTGACAAAGGCGTCGACTTGTTCGAGGGAAGGGGGAAGCCCAATCAGGTCGAGATAGACGCGTCGGGCCAGTGTGTATCGATCGGTCTCCGGTGCGGGTTTCAAACCCTCCTGTTCAAGTCTCGCAAGCACAAATTGATCGATGTAATTGCGAGGCCATTGAGTATCTTGAACCTCCGGCGCGGGATAATTCTCTGGGGGAAGAAATGCCCAGTGGTTGCTCTTTTCAAGAGCGGCTTGAGCCTCGTCGGGCCAGGGAGCACCCTGCTGGATCCAACGGGCAATCAGATCGATTTGCTCTTTGCTCAGCGGCTCTCCTTCATCTTCCGGTGGCATCTGCATTTCTTCATCATCCCGCAAAACGTGGATAAGATAACTTTGCTCAGGTTGGCCAGGGACAATTGCCGGCTCGCCGGAATCGCCACCAGCAAAAGCGGTTTTGCGATCCCAACGGATGCAACCCTCAGTGGTATCCGCTGCGTGGCAGGAGTAACAGTGTTCCGCAAAAATGGGCTGAACATGGCGGACGAAGTCGACCTGCTCAGCAGTGGTCCCATTCTCTTCCACAGACGTTTTGGCGGCCTCTTCGGCCTTCACGCTGGCGATCATGGCAGCTTGGCAGAAAACCAAGGCGATTACGTTCAAAGTAGCCAGAATGAGGGTGGGATAGTGTTTCATGGCTTGCGGTGCGGGTTGGAAGGTGGGAGGGACCCGGCAGCCGCCTAGTAGCGACCGCCACTGGCACCCCTTATTAAAGCATATCTTGGTCCGAATTGGTATCCCGAGAGAGTGTGCCGGATACCTGATACCATCGGGAAATGGTCACCAATTCGCGACAAAATAATGAAAAAGCAGGATGTTGGGGGGCAAATTTAATGTCCTCCCAGTCACCTGCTTGTCACCGGTTTTGCCTAACTGCCTAAATCGACCACATCGACAGTGCGGCGCAGATAATCGAGGCTGCGCCGGATGCCATCGAGCGGGTCTTCGAGTGGCTCGTATTCGATCAGATAGACTCCGTCAAAGGACATCTCTGTAAAAATGGGTCCGTAGTCGAGGTCGTCATCGCCAATGGCGCAAGCAAGCCAGCCATCGCCACTGCGTCGCCAATCTTTTAGATGGCAGTAGTTGATCCGTGGGTCGATCAAATCAAGACGCAGCTTAGGATCACCCTCGGCCAAGGGTTTGAGATTTCCTGGATCGTAGTTGAATCCAATACGGGTTGGCAATTCGTTGAGGAGTCGTCGGATTCCATCCGGGTGGGTAGAGGCAGTGTGACTGTGTAGCGCGTTGCCCTGTTCATCAAATTGGATGGCACCATGTGTTTCGATGGCGATTTGCATACCAAACTCGCCGCAAAGGTCATCGCTCTGAGCGAAGGCGTCGATCATGCGCTGCCAAATTACCTCATCCATCTGATCGACCGGTGTGAAGCCCGCAAAGAGACGAATGTGCGTGGCCCCGCACTCCTTGCCCGCACGGATACCCGCAAGGGTGGCGTCCACCATCTCTCGGTGAGCTGCTGCATCGGACAAGGTGAAATCGTTTTCCAGACAACAGAAAGGGGTCTCTATGGAAAATCGTTGTCCCAACTCACGAAAAGCATCAATATCTTGTTGCGAAGGGTTTTCGGGGAGCCGCCCTGTCTGACCACCTCCGATGCCGAATTCCATCCAGTGGAAGCCAAAATCCCGGCAAATCTCGAAATGCTTTTCCATGGGCATCTCGCGGAAGCCCCATTCACCACAGCCAACCAACATGGTATTGCCTCATCAGGTTAAGGATCGATGTAAAAGAGAATACTCCGCAGCGGGAGAAGCTATCAGGAGTCAATTGTTTTTTAACTGGTAAACATCCACCTTGCTATCGAAGAAGCGGGGTACAAAAAGGAGAGATCGGCGACGGTCGATGCCGATATCTGCCGGGGCGGAACAACTCAATAATTTTGTTACTGTGCGGCGGTCCGGAGAGATGGTAACCACCTGATTCCCCTCAGAGTCGGAAACAACAAAAGTGCCATCGTCGAGAACCTCAATCCCATCGGGTGTCTTGAAATAATCGGTTAGACCAAAGGCTTGTGGTGGTTGCCCGCCTTCTGGGTCAAGTTGGTAAATATCCCTCAAGCCCCAACTAGCACCATACATTTTGCCATTAAAAAAGGTGATACCGTTGATGCCCTCTGGTGCCGGGATTTCTTCATGGTTGCCCCGATGGTGCAACCGATAACATTTGCCGGCGCCAGAATCGGAGACGTAGGCGTACTTTCCGTCGGTTGCCATGTCGTTGAGTGCCTTGGCACCGGGAACCGCAATTACCTCCGGTGGTTGCTTGCCATCCAATGCAAATCGCAACACCCGGTCGATATCGGTAACCCAGAGCCATCCGCCAAGAATGCACATCCCCTTGGGGCCACTGAAACGAAATGAGTCGTTGCTTTTTTTCCACTCCACGGGTTGTGAGGCTGCCGGGAGAGAAAATCGAGAGATGAACCCGTTGCCATCATGGGCCCAAAATCGATCATAACCTTCACCCTCGACGGCAGCGGTAACATTGGAAACGTAGGCTTTTGCGTCGGCCTCGTCGACAACAACACACTCAGGGATTTGGAAACCATCGATCTGGCGGATTTTTTTAGCGGACCATTCGGCGGTCGCCACTGAGGTTAAAGAGAAACAGAGCACGAGCCAAGGCAGAGCATTTTTCAGCATGGGGTTTTTCCTGAGCGATCTAGGGATGAAGGAGGCTCTAATATGCCACGCTGCAGGAGACAAATCAATCATGCCCGTAATCAGAGAAACAAAGCCTACTCGCGTCGTCCTCTCTCAGGCAATAATATCTTGGATCACTTTGGCGTTTTTGACGCCCGTCAACTTGCGATCCAGGCCACCGTAGTAATAGGTCAGACGGTGATGATCTAAGCCCATCAGATGCAGGATTGTCGCATGGAGGTCACTGAGATGGTGTGGCTCAACCACGGCCTCCATTCCCAATTCGTCGGTTTCACCGTGGGTATGCCCATTTTTGATTCCGGCTCCGGCCATCCAGTAGAGAAATCCCTTAGGGTTGTGGTCGCGGCCCCGCTGGTCACCCTGCGAGACCGGTTGTCGGCCAAATTCTCCACCCCAGACAACCAATGTTTCATCGAGTAGCCCGCGCTGCTCCAAGTCTGTCAGTAGCCCGTCGACCGGACGATCAATCTCTGGCGCATGAATCTTGAGATTTTCTTCCATGCCATTGTGGGCATCCCAGTTCTGTTGCTGATGCCCGCCGCCCGAATAGATTTGAACAAATCGTACTCCGCGTTCAACAAGCCGTCTGGCAATCAGGCATTGGCGGCCGAAGTGGGCTGATCCGATTGAAAGTTTATGATCTGGCTTTTTGTCAAAAAGTCCGTAGCTCTCGAGTGTGTTTTGTGTTTCTCCGGAAAGGTCCATCACTTCCGGTGCTGTACTCTGCAGTTGAAAAGCAAGTTCGTAACTTTTAATGCGTGCTGCCAATTCGCTCAGCCCGGGCCGGTTGGCCAGATGGGATGCATTGAGTCCCGCGAGGGTTTTGAGTTGGTCCCGCTGCGCTTCTATGGACATCCCGTCGGTCGGCGAGAGATCCAGAATTGGATCACCCTTCCCGCGAAACTGGGTCCCCTGGTAGGCCGCGGGCATGTAGCCACTCGACCAGTTGTGTGCGCCTGGAATGGGGCCTCCTCGAGGGTCCAGCATGACAACAAAAGCGGGTAAGTTCTGGTTTTCAGTCCCCAGGCCATATGACAGCCATGACCCTAGAGTGGGCGAACCAAGAATGATCTGACCGCTGTTCATCTGCAACACCGCTGAGCCGTGTGCAAAGGAATCGGCCTGCAGGGTATTGATCACACAGAGTTTGTCCATATGTCGGGCAATGTGTGGGAAAGCATCGCTGCACCACAGCCCCGACTCACCATGGCGCGAAAACTTTCGCTCCGAAGCGAGAAGCTTTTGCT
>JABABY010000055.1 GCA_014237955.1 Planctomycetota bacterium | reverse complement strand
TGTGGTTTGTATCTCTTAGCGATACTCCGGATATCTTCACCCAGTCTTCTGTATCGCGGTTTATCGGGAATGACCACTAAGCGGCCGTTGACGGTTTTTTGACATCCCCCATCGAACGATCCTCGGTCATCTTGTCGATGGTGCGTTGCATTTGTTTTAATTGTTTTCGCATTTCCGGGAGTCTTGCAAGGGCCGCCTGTTTGACACTTTGTTCCCGCAGTGGTGTGGCGGGAATGCCGACAAAACATTCCCCATCGGGAACATCACTATGAACCCCTGCCATTGCGCCTAGTCGGACTCGCGAGCCAATATGAACATGGTCCCGAACTCCGACCTGTCCGGCCATAACAACATAGTCGCCCGTCGTTGTGCTGCCAGCGATTCCTACCTGTGAGCAGATGATGTTGTGGCGGCCGATGCGACAGTTGTGGGCGATCATTACGAGATTGTCGATTTTTGTGCCTTCCCCAATTTCTGTAGGCCCATACGTCCCCCGATCAATAGTTGTTGCCGCTCCGATTTCCACGTCGGGACCGATACAGACATACCCTAATTGTGCGGAAAGAATATGACGGCCACTTACCGTGGTGTACCCAAAGCCATAGGCACCCAAAACCGCACCGGCATGGACAATCGATCGCGGTCCAAGAATCGTATTTTCGTAAAGAACGGCATTCGGAAAGATGGTTACATCTTCACCGATACAGCAGCCATCCATTACGGTGACACCTGCGTGGATGGTGGCTCGTGCACCGATCGTTACATCATCTCCAATAGTTGCCCCGAGGTGGATGTCTACCTCTTCACCAATCTGAGCGGAGGGACTCACGATCGCAGCAGGGCTGATGCCAACTCTTTTGGCATAGCGTGGCGGGCGAAAATGAGTGACTATTTGTGCGAATGCTTCCGGAACATCGGTTACTTGTATCGCCGCGACTTTATCGGGTACAAAGCCGGTCGGCACGACCAAAGCCGAGGCTCGAGAATCATCTAAGAGTTTATTCTTTTCTGGGTCGTCCAGAAATGAAATTTCGCCTTCTTGCGCAGTAGCGATTGTAGCGGCATCAGAGATGTCAATCGTGCCATCGCCTACCAGCTGGCCATCGACCAAACGGGCGAGTTCCGATAAAGGCGTACCCATGACCCAAAGAATCCTTTCCCGCGAAAAAATGCGATCCGTGCGACCAGCAATCTAATCTTCCGGAAGCCTTCGGGGCAAGAGCGACGAAGGCTACCTCTAGCGAGCAATGCTAGCAGTCACTGGTGGCTTGAAGCTTCAGATAAGAAACAAATGCTAGAAAAAGTGACTCAGAGAAGAAATCGGTCTACGTCGAGCCCAATCACAAAAAGCATCAACGCCAGGATCAGAAAAAGTCCGGCCCAGGTCAGTGGGATCACCACCTTTTCACTGACGGGACGGCGGAAAATTCCCTCCAGGATCAAAAAGACCATGTGCCCGCCGTCCAGTACGGGAATCGGCAAAAAGTTAATGACCGCCAGATTGGCACTGAGTAACGTCAGGAAGAGCAGAAGAGTCGCGGGCCCCTGTTTTGCAGACATTCCAGCAACTGCAGCAATCGTTCCTGGGCCTCCTAGCAACTGTGGAGAGACCTGTCCGGACACGAGCCTGTGCAAGAAACGATACACCGCGAGCATGGAGTGCTTCGTTTCTCGCCAGCCTAGCGACATCGCTTCACTGAGATTGTCCGCCCGCATGATGTCCGTCTCCTGGACAAACACAAATCCTCGACTGGGAAGCGCAGTCGTCGAAAGTTTTGCGGGGGGGATCAGCAATGATTGCGCCGCGCCGTCACGTTGGACGGTCAGGTTAAGAGATGTATCTTTCTGGAGCGTTTGTGCCACGGACCGTAACCAAAGGACCCAACTGACACCTTTGGGCGAGCCGATTTGTTGAGTGACAATCTGGCCCTTGGGAAACAACCGCCCTTCTTTGGCTGCTTGCGCTTCATTGGCTGGTTTGAGCGTAATGTCTGAAATCTGATCACCGGGAAGGACTCCTGCCTTCGCGGCAGGACTGCCGTCGACGACTGCAGCAACGGTATCGAGAACCTCATAGGCAATCCCGAGTGATGGGATCTCCATAGTGCCCAGGACATCGCTGCTCCAGGAAACCGCAACAGGTTGTAACTCGAAGGAGAGTAATTGCTCACCCTTTTCTGTCGTGCGAAGGACTTCGAGTGCAACAGTTTGACCCACTCTTTCCCGCATCTGTTCCGGAAAATCCAACGGGTCGCCAATCGGTTTTCCATGCACACGCACGATCTGGTCCCCGGACTCAATACCCGCAGTTTCGGCCGGAGAGTCTGGCCGGATTGCAACGATGGGACCCATCTTCATGACCAAGCCATATCGCACCAAAAAACGGGGTGGTACCTCGACAGTAATCAGTTCCTCAGCGTCTTTTGTGGTTTCTCGTGCAAAGGTAAGCGTGACTGTTTTGTCCATATTTGCAGCGAGTCGAGATCGGTAATCAATGAAATCACGAACCGGTTGGCCATTGATTTCAATCAATCGATCTCCACCATGGCGATTGTCTTTCGCCACTTTAGCTGCTGGGGTTCCTGGCGCAGTGGCGCGTTCATTGCCAAGCCGTAGTGATGAAGATGGCGAAACACCAATGATTCTCATCAGCCGCTGATCATTTTGTTTCGGCGTCAACGTAAAGGAGAGAATCTCAGGTTCTTCTCCATGAGCAACGGGTCGCTCCACGGTGATAGGGATTCCACCGACAAAGTCGCCGAGGATGACCTCCTGGCGCAAATCTTTAAAGCGAGGATTTTTGACACCATTAATTTCGATGATCTGATCACCCGGAAGAATGCCTGCCTGATAGGCCGCCTCGCCGGGCATTACACTTGCGACGTCGCAGCGAATATAAGGGGCACCCAATGTTGGCGAAAAAGCGATCGTGGCGAAGATCCATGCGAAAATAAGATTCATGACCACGCCGGCGGAAATGATCGCCATCCGCCTCGGAACACTCTGGGAGATATAACTCCGAGGGTCCGAGACGTAATTTTCATTGGAGCCCCGTTGGCCCTCTTTGGAAGGAGAGTTTGAATTCTGAGATTCTCTTACCTTTTCTGTTTGCCGGCCTGGGTTGTCATCCTGGCCAAGCATTTTTACGTAGCCGCCGAGCGGGATGATACCTATCCCGTATTCTGTCTCCCCCCATTTTTTTTTCCAAAGGGCGCTCGGTAGGGGCAGGCTGTATTTACCCCAGCCCAATTTAATCGGCGGATCAAAACCGATATAGAACTTTTCGCATTTTACGCCACACAGTTTTGCGACAACGAAATGGCCTAACTCGTGGACGAAAATGACCATTCCTAAAGCTGCCAGCGCCAGGGCAATGTAAGGCCAATTTTCGAAGCTATACCAAGCAGCAATCATTACGTGTGTACCCAACGGTTAACCTCCTCGCGTGCCCAGCGATCTAATTCGAGTAACCGCTCTAGACTGGGCGCTGACTCAAACGAATGTCGGTTTACTATAGTTTGGCAGACGGGCACGATGTCCTTAAAAGACAAATCTTCGTTCAAAAATCGTGCCACTGCTGCTTCATTTGCTGCATTGAGTACAGCACCACTTGTGCCACCTGTTTCTGCAGCCTCCATACCTAATTCTAATGCAGAGAAACGATCTCGATCAGCCGGCTCAAACTGGAGATCCATATTCTCGCTAAAATCGAGCTGTTTCCCGATAGCATCTCTGCGGTGAGGCCAATGCAGGGCGAATTGGATCGGCAATCTCATATCAGGGGGGCTCATTTGGGCGACGATCGAGCCATCAATAAACTCTACCATGGAATGGACAATGGATTGTGGGTGGATAACGACTTCAATTTGATCGGGTGGGAGGTCAAAAAGCCAGCGAGCCTCTATGATTTCCAGGGCCTTATTCATCATTGTTGCCGAGTCAATCGTGATTTTCGGACCCATCTTCCACGTTGGGTGGGCAAGTGCTTCCGCTACCGTAACGCTTTCCAATTGTTTTTGGGTATGGTGGCGAAAAGGCCCTCCGCTTGCTGTGAGAATGATTCGTTTTACTTCATTTGTCTCCCCAGTACGCAATGCCTGGAAGACAGCACTATGTTCACTATCGATGGGCAAAATGTTTGCCCCTGTCTCCTGTGCCAGCCCCATTACCAGGGGGCCTGCCATGACGAGCGTCTCTTTGTTGGCCAGGGCAATTGTTTTGCCCATTGCAACGGCCGCCAGGGTACTCTGTAGGCCGGCAGAGCCTACAATGGCCGCAACGACCACGTCAATATCATCGCGGCGGACCACCTTTTCCGTGTTTTTACTGCCCACTAGTAACTCACAGTTTGCGGGCAATCGGCTCCAGTCTTGCGAAGAAGCTGTTTCATCACAGGTGGCGATGACGCAGTCCGGCGACATTTTGATCGCTTGTTCGATAAGGAGATCAAGACGTGTGTGTGCCGAAAGCACGGAGACGCGGAGAGTGCCCCCCGATGCAGCAATCACCTCCAGTGCATTTTTTCCGATACTCCCGGTGGACCCGAGTACGGCAACATTTTTTGGTTTACAGGTCATAAAAGTGTAAGGCCAGAAAATTGCCACCAAAAAAATGATGTGTAGGGTATCGTTCTCGGTCGGCCTGTTGGGGCTGGCCGACAATCGGTTGCCAGAAACGAATGGTCTGCCAAACAGCTTCTGGCCCAGTCGATACCACAGATACTCCCGTCAGTTCCCCCCGCCGCATTCTAGGCTGGGTATTTCACGTGAACAAGTACGACTATCGCTTCTAAATAATTGCGCCATGCCTCCAAATTCTGGCGCCATGTGTATAATGGAGCACGGGCAACCGTCCAGCGATCTTCTTGCCAGGACCTGTCCGATGGCTTTTCGCCATGCCTAGCGACCGCCGCTCAACGTAGTGTTGGTCGACCTGGTGCAAATATTTTTGTCGTTATTTTTCAAAAGATAGCCATTGACTATGGATCGACCACCTCACGAATCCCAGCGCTCAGGCGAAAAAAAATCAACGAATTCCGGAAACCAGTTTGTATTTTACATGCTGATCTTCGCAATGATGGCTGGTTTTTTTGCGCTCTTTTTTAATTGGCACAACTCGGTTGAATTCAACTATCGGGAGTTCGAAGAGTTGGTGAAGAAGAGCAGTGAGGAATCCGCTAAGACTACCGGATATATTGAAATTAATCGTGGTAACGCAAAGAATCCTAACATTTGGCGATACAGCAAGATCCGCGATGTGAAAGTCGGTGATCGTGAAATTACGGGCGAGGTAACTCAGGAAGAGGTGTCACCAAAGCCGGATAAAAAAAAGGGCATCCAGCAGCAGCCAAGAGGCGTCAAGTTTCGTGTTAACAAATCGACTGAAATCGATCAGGGAATCAGTGAACTGCTGGGAAAATATAATGTGAAATATGGATGGTTGAAACCTGGTTTCTTTCAGGTTTACGGCCCGATGCTGATGATCACGGCCATCTTTATTCTCGTTCTTGTGTTTATCTCCCGCCGCATTGGTGGAGCCGGTTCGCCGATGGCGTTTGGCCGGAGTCGTGGCAAGCTGTACGCGCAGGAAGGTTTGGGAGTAACTTTTGACGATGTGGCAGGTATTGATGAAGCGGTTGAGGAACTTAAAGAAGTCGTTGATTTTCTCAGTAGTCCTGAAAAGTACCAGCGTCTTGGGGGCCGGATTCCAAAGGGAGTTTTGCTTGTTGGTCCCCCAGGAACCGGGAAGACCATGTTGGCCAAGGGAGTTGCGGGTGAGGCAGGGGTTCCCTTTTTCAGTCTTTCTGGCAGTGACTTTGTGGAAATGTTTGTGGGTGTTGGTGCAGCGCGTGTTCGCGATATGTTCCAACAGGCCCAGAGTAAATCACCCTGTATTATTTTTATTGACGAACTCGACGCGCTTGGTAAAACCCGCGGCAGCAGTGTGGTCGGTGGACACGACGAACGGGAGCAAACCCTAAATGCCTTGCTTGTGGAAATGGACGGTTTTGATTCCAACAGTGGAGTCATTGTGCTAGCAGCGACGAACCGACCAGAAACTCTTGATGCCGCATTGTTGCGTCCCGGACGTTTCGACCGCCACGTACTTGTAGATCGACCTGATGTGCGTGGCCGTGAGGCGACTCTCAAGGTGCATGTCAAAAATGTAAAACTCGCCGATGGCGTGGATCTTGCCCAGGTCGCTGCCATTACATCGGGATTTTGTGGGGCTGATTTGGCAAATTTGGTCAACGAAGCCGCCCTGCTCGCTGCAAGAGCCAATCGCACGGCAGTGACGATGCAAGAATTTAATGAAGGCGTAGAGCGGGTTACAGCCGGTCTGGAAAAACGCCAGAGAATCATTCATGAAGATGAGAAACAGCGGATCGCGTACCACGAATGTGGGCACGCACTCGTTGCTGATAGCCTTCCACATACCGACCCTGTACACAAAATTTCAATCATCCCACGTGGTCTGGCCGCCTTAGGCTATACGATGCAGCGACCAGAAGAAGATCGCTATCTCATCACAAAGACAGAACTGGAGGCGCGCATCCAGGTTCTCCTTGCGGGCACTGTGGCTGAGGAACTCGTTTTTGAAGATGTTTCCTCAGGGGCCCAGAATGATTTGGAGCGGGCAACGGAAATTGCTCGTAACATGGTGATGCAATTTGGGATGAGTCGTCTCGGGCGCGTTAACTACAAGGATTCTGCCCATAGTCCCTTTCTTCCCACAGGTGATGGGAGTCTGAATGCAACGCACAGTGAACAGACCTCGCATGAGATTGATCAGGAGGTCAAGCAGATTATTGATGATGGAATTTCCAAAGTTCGACATATTCTGAGTACTCGGCGGGAGACGTTAGTGGCCTTGTCAAAACGGCTGCTCGAATGTGAGGTGATGGATGCTGATGAACTCAGGGAAATTGTTGATCGGACATCCTCGAGTCCAAAGATTGTGCCGGGGACCGAGAGTGCAGGATTTAAGGCCCCCACTGAGAAAAATGCACAGGATGCCGATGAAACATCAGTGGAAAATGCCCCGAAGCAGGCAGATGAAGAAACTGCATAAGCAGGTAGTGAACGGTTCCGCGATCGTTTCAATACATGCATTGTCCCGACCATTACCCTGATTGATGCTGCCGATGCGCCTGATCAGCTACAACATACACAAGGGAATTGGTGGCCGGGATCGTCTCTATCGATTATCCCGTATTCTCGATGTGATCGAACAGGAAAATCCTGACCTTTGCTGTTTGCAAGAAGTTGATCGAGGTGTGCCGCGCTCCCGATTTAATGATCAACCTCGTCTGTTGTCGGATGTGTTGTGTGCAGACGGTTGTATGTACCAATTGAACGTCCGGCTTAAACAAGGAGGTTATGGGAATCTTCTCTTGACCCGTTGGCCAGTTAGTGAAAAACACAGTATTTCATTGGGGCTTCCAGGAAAAAAACCGCGTGGTGCCCAATTGGCAGTTATCGATTCGCCCGAGGGCTCTCTCCGGTTGGTAAATGTACATCTTGGGCTCGGAGAAAAAGAGCGGCACCAGCAAATCCGTCATCTTCTCGGCCACCATTTTTTTCGTGCGACCGCTGATCTTCCAACGGTGATTGCCGGTGACACCAACGATTGGCGCAATACACTTGCCGAGGGGCCCTTGGCAGAAAATGGATTTACGCACGCCACAGCACCGATTTCGCGATACCGGACGTTTCCTTCGTATCTGAGCGTTGGTTCCTTAGACAAGGCGTTTCATTGTGCTGCAATCCGCATATCGCATGTGCGAGTTGTACGATCGAATTTGGCAAAAACCGCTTCCGACCATTTGCCATTGGTCATTGACCTGCATCTCAACCGCTAAAGTCTTTGTGGGGTATGGGGCACTCTTGCATGGCGAGCAAGAAGACAAGGGTCCATTTTTGGTCCCGGTTGTTTTCGAAGGAGGCCTAGCAGAGGCCTCTACGAATTGAAACCATAGGTACGGGCAAGCGCTTGTTCGATAGCACCAGTAAGCTCTACCCGACTCACCGGTTTATGAAGGACATCGAACGCCCTGGCCATTTTGGCCTTTTGCTCCAGCTCGTCATCCATTTTCGCAGAAAGAAGAATACAAGGCAGCAGTGCTTTAAACTGTTTCATCAGTTGCAGTGTTTCCAACCCGGACTGTCGCGGCATGTGCATGTCCAGTAGCACGACGTGGATCTCCTCGTGGCGCACGATCTGGACGGCTTCAATGCCATCCTCCGCATCAATCATGCGGTAGCCGGCTGGCGCAAGAACCTCGCGAACCGTTGCGCGAAAACGTTGATCATTGTCTGTGATCAGGATCGATGGAGAGTCGGCAAGTACCATGTCTACCTGCAGCGTTAGAAGTATTTGGTAGTTTGAAAAACAATCGCTCTGCTCGAGCAGATATGCAACTGTAGTACCAATTGCCGTTTCCGTTAATAAGGTTTTCTATTGCAATCGCTCTGGACCTGCTCCAGGGAACAATTGAGCTATAAAACGACCCTGTTGGCAAATGTCCGACTTCCTGATGCATTCCCTGCAACCTTGGCAGTCGATAGATCAAAAACTGCCGAATTGGCAGCGAGACTTTTTGCTGTTCTTATTGCTTGGCAAACTCGTGGACACTGCCGTCTTTAGCTTCCGTGATGGTGTCGCTCCAGACAACGTTCTTATCAGCGTCCAAGATTTCCACAATTGCACCCTCAAGTCGCTCGCCACAGCAATCGGATCGATTCCAGATTTTCACCGTTCCGATACTCATCGGTTTGCCAAGGTCCAATAGCCACCAGGGATAATCTTCCTTCTCGGTATGGGTCACGGTCTTCTCAGGAAAACTGTGTTCCGTACTGCCATCGACAGCCCGCAGTGCCTCGCCACCGTAGGCGACGGACGATTGTGCCGCTTTTGCCTCGCCTTGTAATTTTTTGCCGGATCCAGCTTCGAGAATCTCGACTTCACCGAGCGAGAGGATTTTGCCAGATCCAGCAAGGCGAACTCGCAGGAGTTGTCCCTCTCCGAGTGTCTTGCCAGCATTGTTTGCAGGGGTGGGACTTTCGAGCGGCTCGACAACGACAGGTTGTAATTCGGCTCCAAGATTCACGATTAGATCTGGAAGTGCTTCTTTTAATTTATCGGCACCTTCCTTTGTGACCTCTGATTGCCAGAGATACAACCGCTTTAGATTTTTTAGTTTTGCGAGTTGCTCAATGCCAGAATCGGTAACCTTCGTGCCGTAGAGATTTAAATATTCAAGGTTTGGAAGATCGGCAAGATGTGCCAAACCAAGATCGGTAATGCCTGTTCGTTCAAGGTGCAGTTTTTTTAGTTCCTTGAGCCCTTTGAGATGGGCAAGGCCCTGATCGGTGATCGCAGTGTCTTTAAGGTTGAGCCAGATGACATGATCGAGTTCAGCTACATTGGCGAGGCCTTCATCGGTGAGACTTGTTCCGGAGAGATGAAAGTCGACATCTTTAGCATCTTCATTTGCGGCAACCTTACGGACTGCACCGCCATCTTTTTCGATCTTCGCAATCGCGTCCTGTTCATCGGAGAACCCCACAGTTGGCATCGCAGTCAACCACACGGTTGCAAACAAAAAAAATACGCGGTTCATCTCTTTGGTCCTTCCTGCTAGTCGTTACTCACAGTGTATGACGATGTTGGGGACATTATTGCCGATTAAACTCAGCCTCGCTACGTCCGAATCGGATCTTAGCGGTTGTCGTAAAAGGTACCGTCCGTACGAGCCATGTCAAGCAGCCGATCGGTTGGTTTATAGCGACAGCCGAGTGCTTCATAAGGTTTGAGTTTTTCTAGGATTGTTTTTGCTCCGAGTGTATCGGCCCAAAACAGCAGCCCACCTCGGAAAGGTGGAAACCCGATTCCAAAAATCAGCCCGAGATCAACGTTCTGGGCATCTTTGACAATCCCATCGTCGAGGGCACGGGTTGCTTCCAGGAGCATGGGAAGCAGAAGTCGATCTACCATCTCTTCTTCTGAAATGGCCCGTTCCTCTTTGCGGTGGGCTGCAACGAAAGGCAGCAGTTCCTGGTCCACCTCCGGCTTCCGCTTTTTGTTGTTGTAACTGTAGAATCCAGAACCCGACTTCTGACCGAGTCGGCCGGCATTAACGAGGTCGGAGACTAATGGCGAGGCAATTGCGCGATCGGGAAAGGCCTCGAGCATGATTCCACCGGCGTGTGCAGCCACATCCAAGCCGACGACATCGTAGAGATGGATGGGGCCCATCGGCATTCCGAAGTTGGTTGCCGCACGATCAATTGCTTTTGGGGTGGCCCCCTCAAGCAATAATTCCACCGCCTCACTCATGTAAGGCAGCAAAAGACGATTGACCAAAAATCCCGGTCCGTCCTGGACGACGATGGGCGATTTTTTAATATGTTTGGCGTAGGCAACGGCAGTGGCAATCGCGCGGTCACTGGTTTCTTTGCCGCGAATGATTTCAACCAACGGCATTTTTCGAACCGGGTTGAAAAAATGGATGCCCAAAAAACGGTCGGGATGTGCCAGAAGAAGAGCGCAAGGCTGAGATTGCCGGTACCCTTGTCAAACGAGAGGG
>JABABY010000054.1 GCA_014237955.1 Planctomycetota bacterium | reverse complement strand
CTCGCCGTGATGACCCCAGTCTGGAAACAAGTCTATGACGAGGGAATTGCGCCCTACACTGAACACGAAAAAACGCTTGAGGAAGCCTGGACTGCCGGCGTCCAACCGATACGCCGCTTCATGAGCCTGCAGATTGAGGCTACCGGCAATCAAGAAGATATCTGGTTGTTCCTAAAGTACATGCCGCAATCGCAAGCTCCGGAAAATTATGAGGACGTTCCACTCTCCGCCCTGCTACCAGCCTTTATGCTCAGTGAATTAAAAACGGCGTTTCTAATCGGATTTCAGATTTTCATACCTTTCCTCATCCTCGATATGGTTGTGGCGAGCGTCACACTCTCGATGGGGATGGTCATGGTACCACCGACATTACTCTCGCTCCCATTCAAACTTCTTCTCTTTGTTCTTCTCGATGGCTGGCAATTAGTCGTCGGCATGTTGATGGAGAGTTTCCAGCCGTTTTTGTAGTTACGTCTTTCAGAATCCCACCATCCTGTCCATCGGATCGATCCATCTAAAAAACCGTCTGCTCCATGTCTCCTGAAAATGCCATCGATATCGGCCGAGAAGCAATCATGATGATGCTCATGGCCAGCGCGCCTATTCTGGTAACGGGACTGATCGTTGGCCTTCTGACTGGAATTTTCCAAGCGGTAACCCAGATTCACGAACAGGCAATCTCTTTTATCCCAAAGATTGTTGCCGTAGTACTCGTTGTAAGTTTGCTATTGCCTTGGATCATCAACAAGCTCGTACAGTATTCGACCGATTTAATTTCCGGGATTCCTACCACTCTCTAATCAAATCCTCTTTGATGAACCAACTCGTGCCACAGTAATCTGGCTCCGGAAACCGCCAATATCGTAAACCATCGAATCCCTATGGAATTGCTTTTAAATTTATATTCCGGAAAGATTGTCGTCTTTGCGATGGTATTTTCCCGCATTGGCGCGATGGCATTGTTGGCTCCCATTTTTGGATCGCGAGCCATCCCACTGCATATCCGTGTTCTGATCGCTGTTGTCCTGTCCGTTCTGGTAGCACCACTACAGTGGCAGGTCGGTATTGCCATTCCATCGAGCCATTCAGAAATTTTTGTGGGACTGCTGGTAAACATTCTGATTGGGGCCAGTCTCGGAATTGCCGTTATGACCCTCTTTTCAGGGTTTACGTTAGCCGGTGGCCTGATTGCTCAGACAGGAACAGCAATGATCCCCGCACAAAGCATGGATCCCCTCTCTCCAAATTGCCCCGTACCAGTACGTCTCTTGCAGATTTTGGCCCTTGCAATCTTTGTTGCCATCGGCGGACACCGATTGATGATGATGTCGATCCTGGACTCCTTCCGAGCACTCCCTGCGGCCGATACCACACTCCCCGGAGGCATGCTTGAGACCATGACACGTTTGGTCAGTGAAAGTTTTCGTATGGCGGTTCGGGTTGCCGCGCCTGCAGTCACAGCCGTTTTGGCTGCAACGTTGCTCATCGGTCTCGCTAGTCGCGCCATGCCACAACTGAACAGTTTCACGATGGGATTTACCGTCAACCTTTGGGTTACCTTCCTGGCACTCCTCTTTTCTTTGGCAGTCATTGGTCATCTGTTCAGCGATGAGATCACTTCCTTCATGTCGATTTGGCAACAGACTTTTTAAAGCGGTACGTAGTCATTCACTAAAGTCGTGCGGGGCCGTGTCCTTTTTCGGACGAAGACAATGGAAAATCGCATCCACCCAGCAACCGTTCGTAAGCGGCAACAAGCCCGTGCACGCGGGCATATTGCCAAAAGCTCCGATCTGACAGGAGCCGCCCTGCTCGGTGGAATGATGCTGGCGTTCCTCGTCACCGGTCACAACTTCGCCGATTATCTTGAAGAGACAGCCCGGCAGCACCTGAGCACCCCGTCGTTAACAAAGTTGACTCCAAACGGATGGTTTGAATTGTTGCAAAATCATTTGGTACCACTTGCAACCCTGTTGCTGCCCGTGCTGCTGTTTCTTCTGCTGCTCCCTCTGGGTGTCCATCTCATACAGACCCGCTTTCACATCCATCCTGCAAGAACCGTCCCCGACTGGTCTCGCATCGGGCCGGCCAATGGTTTCCAACGGATCTTTTCGGCAGACAACACGGTCCGGACTGGATTCGGATTGGTAAAACTGCTTGCGATTGGCACGGTTGTCCTCTGGGGGCTCTATGCCCGTAGAACAGATATTGTCGCCCTCTCTACGATGTCGATTGGTGATCTAACAGGTACACTGATCGACATTCTCTTTGGAATCATGCTGGAGGCTACCGCTGCGCTACTGGTTATTGCCGTCTTTGACTTTTTCTACCAGCGAAGAAAATACGATCGCGAATTAATGATGAGCACCGAAGAGTTGCGAGAGGAAATGCGCGACCAACGCCCCAATGCCCAGGCTGCCTTTCCGGTCCGGAAAAACAGCAACCGATAGGGGCCCGATCGCTGGCTAATTGCGATTGTATCCGTATCGTTCCATAAAGCCGCACCAGTTCTTCCGAATTTGCTTTCGAGTGTTTTCATCCAATTTGTATTGATTCGTACGATAATCTTTAAAATCGGCAACGTGTGACGTTAGGCGGGGCAACATCTCTTCAAAACTGTCGATCCCCAGATTTTGGTAAATCGAGCGAACTGTTTCGACCGGATTTTCGACAAGCTGTTCGTAACGGATTTCACAGTACTGACCGGATGGGATCAGAGACCGACTCTCTTCAAACGCATTATAAAGTCGAGAAAATGTGGTAAACACAAAGTCGGAAAGCCATTCCCATCGTGGAACTTGAACACTTTGCGTTTGGATAAGTGATTTCCAAAGACGTAATGTCGAAGGATAGATCGCATACGGATCTCGAACGATGTGTACGAAACGGGCATCGGGAAACATTTCAAGAAGAACCTTGACTCTGCCAAGATGGGGCGGTGACTTGAGTACCAACTCGCGTTGTTCCCGAAAGAAAAGCCGCTGCAAAAACCAATGCAGTGTATTTTTCCATGCTTCAATCTGCTGATCACTAAACCGGGAGAAATCGAGCGAATCGAGCCCTGCAGGACCATGGTTGGGAAAGGCAACTGTTTCATAGATGGACGGCGCCCCCAAATTCAGAAGAGCGAATTCATCTTCCTGGGGCCGAGACCAGCCGGCATCCATATTGTCCATGGGACGTCTTTCAGGCAGCAGAAAACCAAACCAACGCGTCATGAACTGTTGCGTTGAGAGGAAATGGCTTGGCGCGAAGCAGTCGTAGGTACTGGGATAGCCATAGCGTGAATCGAGAATCAACAGTTCATGCAAGAGCGTCGTTCCCGATCGCCAATGCCCCAAAATAAAAAGAGGGGGTTTGTCGATTACGATCTTCTCTACCTGACGTCGCCAGCGCATTTCCTGCCATCGATAACAGGCCGAATTGATCGGATTTGCAACGAAGGTCAGAAACGAGGTGGGCAGCCGACTGGGTGACATGGCAAAGTGGTTTCGGGCCAGAAGTCGCCACCAGGTCCCCACTCGCATGCCATCCCAGAAACGGGCTGCAAACCAGGGATACCGATTCACCTCCTCTTTCTGCACGCGACTTGAAAGATTTTGGCCGAACATTCTGACTCTCATCGTCGTGAGACAATCGATTCTGAAAACTGCAATACTTGTTTTTAGGCAGTACCATCTTAATCCATGGGTGCCTAAAAAAGTGAGTCGCTTGACAACGCTCTTTAGCCAGACCTACCATGAACAGCCAGGACGGCAACCAAGGCCGATTTGAGGCCTACAAGATCTTCGGATCTGTCGTATTTCCAGCATAATTTTGTTTCCTTCTATTGCCACAGAACGGCCCGGTTATGGCGAAACAGAGACGCCAGCTTGCCTTGGAGGGATTTGAGGACCAACAAATGGACCCCTCAGATGACAACCGAGGCACCCAGGTGAGCCAACCTGCACCGCCCCAACCAACGGCGGCAACAACCGAATGCTCGCTCGAAGGCCGTACGATCTACGTCATCGATTCCCATTCCTTGATTTTTCAGGTCTTTCATGCGATTGGCGAAATGACCAGCCCCCAGGGCGAGCCGGTGAATGCAATCTTTGGTTTTGCACGGGATCTTCTCTATCTGCTCACGCAAAAAAAACCCGATTTTCTTATTTGTGCTTTCGATCGGCCCGGTCCAACCTTTCGGCATGAACTCTATGAGCAGTACAAAGCGGATCGGGGTGAAATGCCGGACGAACTTGCTGCGCAATTCCCTGGCATACGTCGCGTCATTGAATCGCTCGATATTCCACTACTGGAAAATGCCTCGTATGAGGCCGATGATATTCTGGCAACAATCGCCACCAAAGCCGACCGTGCCGGAGCGAATTGCGTGCTGGTAACTGGCGATAAAGATTGCCGTCAACTCATTACCGATCGTGTGCAGATTTACAACATACGTAAACACCAGATATACGATCGAACAAATCTTGAAAAAGACTGGGGAATTGGGCCCGAACAGGTTGTTGACTTCCAGTCCTTAGTGGGGGACTCCACCGACAATATTCCCGGGGTAGCTCGCATTGGCCCTAAAACGGCGACTGGCCTGTTGCAAAAGTATGGCTCACTCGAAGAAGTCTTTGCCCATGTCGATGACATTACGGGGGCCAAACAGAATTACCTCCGCGATGGCCGGGACGCTGCCATCCTGAGTCGTGAGTTGGTCCGACTGGTCGACGATGTCCCGGTTGAAATCGACTGGATGGATGCAGAAGTTCATCCACTCGATCGAGAAAAGATCCTCCCCCTCTTTCATGAATTTGGTTTTCGCCGACTTTCTGAGCAGATCTCAGATCTGGAAGGGGGCAAAACGACTCCTGAGAATTGGCAAGCGGACTATCAATCGATTACTAGCATCGATGCGTTAAAAAAACTTGTCAAAATCTTGGAAAGCCAACCAGCCGTTTCCCTCGATGTCGAAACCACCAGTGTTCGGCCCCGGCAAGCAGCAATCGTAGGCTATTCGTTTTGCTTCCAGCCGGGACTGGCCTACTACATTCCGGTCCAGGCACCAGAAAACGAAACCTCGCTCGATCCAAAAGAGGCCCTCGAACTCTTGCGGCCGATTCTTGAAAATCCGGATATCGAGAAGGTGGGGCAAAACCTCAAGTACGATTTGATCGTTTTGCGCTCCGCGGGCGTCACGGTCCGGGGTGTGGCATTTGACACCATGATTGCCAGTTACCTGCTGGAGGCTGGTCGTCGCAGCCACAGCCTCGATGCACTAGCACAACACCATCTCGGACACGACACGATTAAGATCGGAACCCTTATCGGTAAAGGGAAAAACCAATTGCGTATGGATCAAGTACCGCTCGCCGAAATTAGTCCCTATGCCGCAGAAGATGCCGATGTTCCATTACGCTTGAGACCACTGCTGGAAAACCAGTTGGTGGAAAACCATCTTGGCGACCTGTTCAACGAGTTGGAAATGCCCTTGATTGATGTCCTGGTGGAAATGGAATACACCGGCATCAAGGTTGACACCGATCTGCTTGCGAAATTGAGCCACCAATTTGGCGAGGAACTCAAATCGTTAGAAACGGAAATCTATCAACTTGCGGGCCGTGAATTCAATATCGCCTCGCCCAAGCAACTGGCAGCAATTCTCTTCGATGAAATTGGACTTCCGGTTATTAAAAAAACAAAAAGTGGGGCCAGCACGGATGTCGATGTCCTGGAACAACTTTCCGAGCAGCATCCACTGCCAGAGAAAATTATCGAGTACCGGCAGTTTGCCAAGCTGAAAAATACGTATGTGGATGCCCTGCCCTCACTTGTTTACCCGGACACCGGTCGCGTTCACGCATCGTTCAATCAAGTCGTTGCTGCCACGGGCCGGCTTAGCTCGAGCGACCCAAATCTTCAAAACATTCCAATCCGAACTCCAATAGGTCGTAAAATTCGCGCCGCTTTTTTGCCAGGAGTGGAGGGATGGCAACTGTTGGCCGCCGACTATTCACAAATCGAACTCCGCGTGTTGGCCCACTGTACGGCCGATGAAGCGCTCATCAGCGCTTTTGATCGCGACGAGGATATTCATACACTTGTCGCCAGCCAGGTATACAATGTCCCACTCAGCGACGTGAGTCCCGAGATGCGTCGGGGCGCCAAAGCGGTCAATTTTGGTGTGATTTATGGACAAAGTCCTTTTGGCCTCGCCAAATCACTGAACATCGAGCGTGATGCAGCAGCAGAGTTCATCGATGCCTACTTTGATCGCTATCCACGTATCGACGAGTTTCTCGACGAACTGCTCACAAACTGTCAAAAACAGGGGTACGTGAGTACCCTTTTTGGCCGCCGCCGGGATATCAAAGGGGTTCGCAGCGAAACAAACGGACGCCAACGCAACCTGGCCGAGCGAATGGCGATCAACACGGTGATCCAAGGCTCCGCAGCTGACCTGATGAAACGGGCAATGCTTCGTATCCATGATCGTCTTAAGCACGAATCGTTTCAGGCAAACATGCTACTGCAAATCCATGACGAGTTGATCTTTGAGGTACCACCGGAGGAGTGCAGCAATCTTGAACGATGCGTCCGGGACGAAATGGAATCTGCGGCACAACTCGCAGTCCCTCTTAAGGTAGACATCAAGTTTGGCGCGAATTGGGCAGAGGTCTAAAAAACATTTGTCCGTTGACGCACCCATTGCAAACCAAAAGTAAGGGGTTCCCCCCTGAGCCCTGTTATCAGCTAGAGGAACATCATAGACTGCAAGTCGCCGCACCATAAAACAGCATTTAATTTCCGGTCACACGACAAGAGATATCCAATGCCAGAAATCAATTCTGATCCCACGCCCCCACCAGACAAGGAAGCGTTTGCCGAGAAAAAAATTGTTGCTGGCATCTTCGGCATCGTTTTGGGTGCACTTGGAATTCACAAATTTGTTCTTGGGCTGACAACCCCTGGAATCATCATGCTATTGGTGACCGTCTGTAGTTGTTTCCTTGCGTCACCTATCATGAACATCATCGGATTGATTGAGGGAATCATCTATCTGACAAAGTCGGATGATGATTTTTATCAAACCTATGCCATTGAGAAGAAGGAATGGTTCTGAAGGAATGATTCTGACTGGCTGTCAGATATTTCAGAACGCCTATCTGCAAAACCACCACCTCAACAGTGTGAGCAATCTGTCCATGCAAGTTCTCGGCATCGTAGGGGGCATCGCCAGTGGCAAGTCGCTGGTGGCCAGCATCTTTGAGGAACTTGGGGCCACCGTCCTAAGCGGAGATCACTTCGGCCACCAGGTGCTGCGTGAAGCGGACATTCTCTCTGCCATTCAAGACCGCTGGGGGGATGCGATTCTTGACGATGCCGGAGAGGTGGACCGCACTCGCGTAGCGGCTATCGTGTTCGGCGAGACGGCAGAGGCATCAAAAGAACTGAAATTTCTTGAGAATTTGACCCACCCGCGAATTGCCCAGAGACTCCGTGAGAAACTCTCTCGCCTCCGCGCCGAAGCGGCTAAAGTTGTCGTTCTCGATGCCGCACTGCTCCTAAAAACCGACTGGCATCAAATATGCGAAAAAATTCTTTTCCTCGAGACTCCACTGTCTCAGAGACAAAAATATGCCGCGTTGCGAGGATGGGATGTAGAACAACTGGCCCACCGGGAGGCCTGCCAGTTGCCACTAGAAAGCAAGCGGGAAAAAGCCGATTTCGTGGTCTCTAACACCGAGGGCTTGACACATCTTCGCGAGAAAATTCGCTCCGTATGGGATTCCCTAAACGACTCTAAGATGTAAAATTAAGGTGACATCTATAAGTTTCCTTTCTGTTTGTCTTATCCGATTCATTCCTTTCTATTGTTGCTCGTTTTTCCTGCGCACCGTTTTCCTGCAACGATTTTCCCGCTGCGAAAATGGTGCGTTGCCCATCCTTCATCCAAAAACTCGTCTCCGAATGGCACTTTCGCTTGCCATCGCGGGTTTTTTAGTGCAGGAGTTGTTGTCTGTAATGACAGACAATCAAAAAATCCATAAAGACGAAAACGGCTCCGATCATTCGGAGACGCCGCCCAACAAAGACAAACGGGCGACGCCTCCGAGAGATCGTGACCAGACCACCAGCAACCTGGAAGAACAGCCGATTTCGCTTGCCGAAGAGATTGCCTGCGAAACGGATCACCAGCAGCCTTCCTCAACGGAGGACAAAGAAAAAATAAACCATGGTGATGTTCACATCGCCGAATTGCAACGGATGAGCATGGGAGATTTACTGGCACATGCTGAGAAGCAAAATCTCTCCGATGTCGAGAGCCTGAATAAGCAGGATCTGATTTTCAGAATCCTGAAAGAACAGGTCAAAATGAACGGGCTGATGTACGGTGAAGGAACACTCGAAATTCTTCCCGATGGTTTCGGTTTTCTCCGTAGCCCCGATTATCACTACCTCTCCTGCCCCGATGACATCTACGTATCTCCCAGCCAGATTCGCCGCTTCGGGCTGCGTACCGGCACAACGGTTTCCGGTCAGATACGCCCTCCGAAAGAAAACGAACGCTACTTTGCCCTTTTGCGCGTCGAAGCAATCAATTATCAACATCCCGACTTAATGGCCGAAAAAGTTGACTTTGAAGACCTCACACCGCTACACCCTGACCAGCGTATTGTTTTTGAAACCACTGCGGACGAGATGTCCACGCGAGTTTGTGATCTGATAACTCCTGTCGGCTTTGGCCAACGCGGGCTTATTGTCAGTCCGCCGAGAGCCGGTAAGACCATCTTATTGCAGAAAATGGCCAAAGCAGTCTTGGCCAATTTCCCCGAATGCTACGTCATCATGCTGCTCATTGACGAGCGTCCTGAAGAAGTCACCGATATGGAACGACAGGTTCATGGTGGGAACTGCGAAGTCATCAGTTCTACGTTTGATGAAGCCTCTGCACGCCATGTCCAGGTGTCAGAAATGGTCCTGGAAAAAGCAAAACGCATGGTCGAGTTTGGAAATGATGTTGTCATTTTCCTTGATTCAATCACGCGACTCGCACGGGCATGGAATTCGGAATGTCCAAATTCGGGAAAGATTCTCTCCGGAGGAATCGATGCCAACGCAATGCAGCGACCCAAACGATTCTTTGGCTCGGCGCGCAAGGTCGAGGAAGGTGGATCGCTAACAATCCTTGCAACGGCACTGGTCGATACGGGCAGTAGAATGGACGAAGTTATTTTTGAAGAATTTAAAGGCACGGGCAATCTAGAAATCGTTCTGGATCGCGCATTGGTGGACAAGCGTATTTGGCCTGCCATCGATATCAATTGCAGCGGTACTCGCCGGGAGGAGATCCTGATGGATCCGGATGAACATCGCCGCGTCTGCATCTTGCGACGAGTACTGCATGAAATGAACGGCCCCGATTCGATGGAACTTTTAGTCTCACGGCTAGAAAAAACAAAAACAAATGCTGAATTCCTCATGAACATGAAATCTTGATTTTTATCCCAGACAACGAAAAGCGTCAGAAACTTTAAAACAAGAACACTCTCTACAGGTATATTGGCTGTGACCAAAGAATTCAAAGGTGAGCAGGTTGCCCCAGAGGGGCCCATTGCAATCGTGGTCTCACGATACAACCTGTCGATCACCTCAAAGTTGCTCTCCGGATCAATAGAGACGCTTCTTGGTGCAGGCGTTGCTCAAGAGGACATCCACGTTGCCTGGGTACCGGGTGCTTTTGAAATCCCTCTGGTAGCACAGAAAATGGTGGAGCAAGATCGCTACGAGGCGGTTCTCTGTCTAGGCGCTGTCATTCGTGGAGAAACCAGCCATGACCATCATATCAATCGGGCCGTCAGTTTAGGAATCACCGAAGTCGCCCTCTCAAGTGGTGTTCCCGTCTTGTTCGGCATACTTACGTGCGATACGCTCGAGCAAGCAATCCAACGGGCCGGTGGCAATGTGGGTAACAAAGGGTCCGAGTGTGCCGAGGCGGCCCTGGAAACGCTCAGCCTGTTGGGCCGCCTGGACGATTGATCGTCAAATACGCTTCACCCACCAATCGTCAAACCCCAAACACCTCCAGCAGTATGTCACGTCGAAGTCGAGCCAGAGAAGTTGCTTTACAGGTACTTTTCCAGGATGATTTAAATCCTGCGGATCCACTTCCGGATGCAACGCCCTTTCTGGAACTACGCCTCAGTTCGGCCAACCTGATCGATTTGGCCACCAAGTTGGTCGTTGGCGTGCGTTGTAAACGCAGCGAACTTGACGAGATGCTTCAGAACGCTGCTGACAACTGGACCGTTTCGCGTATGGCAGTGACAGATCGCAATGTCCTTCGCCTGGGCGCATTTGAACTGCTCCACACCGATACGCCCGACAGGGTGGTAGTCGACGAAGCGGTTGAACTTGCCAAGCGATTTGGGTCCGCACAATCCGCACCGTTTGTGAATGGCATCCTGGACCAGTTGTTCAAGGAACAGAATTCCTAAACAAAGACGATAAAGCTTCCTCAGAAAAACACACTCTCCCGTTGAGAATACCCTCGAACGGCTGTACCCTTACTGATCCGGAACCATCACTTTAAACGAGTCTAACTCCATGGGCGTGTT
>JABABY010000053.1 GCA_014237955.1 Planctomycetota bacterium | reverse complement strand
GTGCAAACCGGCGGTTTTGATAATAGACTGAATCAGGCACGTGGTTGTTGTCTTGCCGCTGGTTCCGGTCACACCAATCACATTGAGCCGGCGACTCGGAAAACCTGCTAGGGCATGACACATTTCGGCATAGGCGACGCGCGAATCGGGCACAATGCAAAGAGGCACCCCGAGAGATGGAATGAGCCGTTCGGCGATGATTGCCGTAGCACCCTGGCCGATCGCTTCATCGATAAAGTCGTGGCCGTCGCGCCCGTCTCCTACCACAGCAACAAAAACGTCTCCCAATCGACAAGCCCGTGAATCGGACGTACAGGATGAAAACCAAACTTCTTCAGTCGTTCCATGCATCCGCCCATCGGGAACAATCTCCGAAAGGGGCAGACCACTAACTTTCAATACACCATTGCCAGTCATTGCAGGCCTCCTTGCCTACGCGGTAAGGCCATCGAGCCACGACGGCGAAAACCACTGTTACGGTTCCGACAAACTGCCTTGTTTGTCCATTTGTAGACGACGCATCCAACCTGCGGACCAAAGTCGAACTTTGCTTTGCGGGGCTCGGTTTCGACAGATCCTCATTGGCCACGACAGCCTACGATCGCAAAATATTCTTCGATGCGACCCCAAATGTCAAGTTGATCTAGACAAGCCTCGTGGATTAGAGAAAGATTGAGACATGGGACACATCGATTTTGACATCGAATCGCTCGCGGCCTACCTCCACCTGCTTCCGCAAAAGGTGACCCGCCTGGCAGAACGAGGCAAGCTACCCGGACGGAAAATTTCGGGACGGTGGCGATTTTCTCGCGAGGAAATACACCATTGGCTGGAAAAACGGATTGGGGATGCCGATTGCAATGAAGCGCTTGCCGAGATGGAAGTGGTGTTGGACCGCAATGCAGGCCCCGAACCTGTCACATTGACAATCACCGAACTGCTCTCGTTGGAGACAATCAGTATTCCACTGCTCGCAAAAACTCGCGAATCGGTGATCCATACGATGTCGATGCTGGCAGTGAAGTCAGGTGCACTCTGGGATTCTGAAGCACTTGCAGACGCATTACGGAAACGGGAAGAGATGCATTCAACCGCATTGAATTGTGGTGTTGCGCTACTCCATCCACGTCGCCCCATGCCTCACCTTCTGGAAAAACCATTCCTTGCCCTCGGCTGCACTAGGCAAGGAATCCCTTTTGGTGGCCAGGGAGGGGGCCTTACGGACATCTTTTTTCTTATCTGCTCATCCACAGACCAGGGACATCTTCAGACGCTCGCACGTCTGAGTCGATTAATCAATGATATCGAAATCCTACGGGCACTCCGCGCAGCGGAAAGTGCCGACGAGGCCTTGGATGCACTCCTACAACGAGAAAATGAATTGGGGATGACACCATGAAACACAATCCCACCCCAGATCCAGCGCGCCGGGGAGAGCCACCTCGTGCACTGTTGATTGGGGATTTTACACTTCCAGAGTTTCAACCGGTTGCCGAACAACTTACCAGCATGGCAGAGACGGAAGTCGTCGCGGATTGTGATGCGGCACACAATTGGCTGCGAAAAGGTGGCACCCCACCCGAACTGATGGTTGTTGCCCATCTCTGGCCCGGGCAACACCCCCATCAGGCGCTGGACCAGCTCCAAAAATTGGCGCCTCTCACAAGAATCCTTGCCCTGGCTGGCAGCTGGTGTGAGGGGGAACCACGGACCGGGACACCCTGGCCGGGGATGATACGAACCTATTGGCACAACTGGCTGGCTCACTGGAAACGCGATTTTAAAAGATTTTCTAACGCGCAATTACCCAGTTGGGGCCTGCCGATGACCACAACTGAGGATGAGCGGATTCTTTTTGTTCTCCAGGATACGGAACCCTCACAAAAATTGATTGCGGTGCGTAGTGGATGCCCCGATCTTGCAGACATGCTCTGTTCGGCCTGTCGCGGGTGGGGTTATGGGACGGTCTGGCTCGATCCGAGACATCCACCCCGAATCGAAGGACCTGCTGCCATTCTCTGGGAGGGAAATTCAGCCGGGCTGCACGATTTGCATACCGTTCGTGAGTTCTACCCACAAACCCCCATTCTTGCGCTGATTGATTTCCCCAGATGGGAAGACACCCAGCAAGTTGCACTTTTGGGTTCCGCAGCCGTACTCTCCAAGCCACTCAATCTCCAGGACCTCTTCAGTCGCCTGACGGACCTCCTTCACAAGAACAAAGATGCACCAAACCATTGGACACGCAGCATCGCGTGAAGCGTGAGCCGACTCGTTTTTGGACTGGTTTTTGAGTACCATGAGGTACGGTTCCCGTCAGATCTGAGACCCTTTTGGACATTCTACCTTTGGCTGACGTATTCTCCTCCAACCTGCAGCGTGCTGAATGCAAGGGAACCTACGCCTTCATAAGCCTGGGGTGTCCAAAAAATCTGGTCGATAGCGAACGGATGCTGGGCCTGCTCCAACTTGACGGCTACCAGCTCGTCTCCGAGGCAGATGGTGCAGATTTTGCCATCGTCAATACCTGTGGTTTTATTGAAAGTGCGAGAGAAGAATCCTTTGGCGCGATCGAGGAGATACTCAAACTGAAACAGGCAGGACGCATCCGAGGTCTGATTGTCTCCGGCTGTCTTGCGGAACGGGAAAAAGAGGCGCTCAGAAAAAGCCAGCCCGAAATCGATCATATCGTGGGAGTCTTTGCTCGGGATGAAGTAACCCAGCTTGCAGATCGGCTCATTGGCACCCTCAAAGAACAACAATCCATATTCCATCCTGCACCCGCTCGACCGCTGAGCGATATGGGACGCCTTCGAATCACCCCCTCTCATTTGGCCTATCTGAAAATTTCTGAGGGGTGCGATCGGCTCTGCACGTTCTGCACGATTCCTAAGATGCGGGGCAAACATGCCAGCAAACCGATCGAAGAAGTCGTCCGCGAAGCAGAAGCATTGGTCGCCGATGGGGTCCGGGAACTTAATCTGGTTGCCCAAGACACGACGTACTACGGACAGGATCTTTACGGTGAATCGCGACTTACCGAGCTACTCGAGCAATTGGACAAGATCGATAATCTTCAATGGATCCGACTCCTCTATCTCTACCCGATGTATTTTGACAACAGCTTGATCGATGTAATTGCATCGAGCGACCGCATCGTTCCCTACCTCGACATCCCGCTACAGCACATCAATGATACCGTTCTCAAACGGATGCAACGCCGCGTGAACCGTAGCGACACCGAGGCTCTTTTAGGTAAAATCCGTGAACGGATCGACAATGTCGTGATCCGCACCACGTTTATCACCGGTTTCCCCGGAGAGACGGACGAGCAATTTATGGAGCTAGTCGATTTTGTTTCCGAACAGCGGTTTGAACGACTTGGCGTTTTCACCTATTCACACGAAGAGGAGACGCCCGCTGCCCGACTGGATGGTTGCGTTCCAGAAGACATCAAAGAGGCCCGGCGCAGTCGGCTGATGGAATGCCAACAGGCCATCGCTTTCCAGTACAATGCAGCACAGGTGGGCAAACAACTCGATGTACTCATTGATCGTCCGCACCCGAAAGAACCTGGGGTTTGGCTCGGTCGAACCTATGCCGATGCACCAGATATTGATGGGCTTGTGTTTGTCACTGCCGAGGACCTTTCACCGGGAGAATTCGTGGCGTGTGAAATAGTGACGGCACAGGGATATGACCTCATTGCCGTGCCCGGCGAACCAGCCCTTACCCAAAAACGATGAAGAGATGAACAAAAAAACATCTGGCCCATCACCGCTCAATTTCCCCAATCTTCTTACTTCGTTAAGATTGATTCTGGCAATTGCTTTGTTCATCGTTGTCGGTATTGCCCAACTGGAAAATACTTCAGAGGAGATCCGACCGCAACTCTACTGGGCCGCGCTCATTATCTTTGTCATAGCGGCGAGCACCGATTGGATCGATGGATTTTGGGCACGCCGCTACGGACAGGTGACCGTACTGGGAAGAATTTTTGATCCCTTTGTCGATAAAGTGATTATTTGTGGCACATTTATCTTTCTCGTTGCCAGCCCGGGATCGCAGGTTACCGCCTGGATGGCGGTTGTGGTCACTGGCCGGGAGATGCTCGTTACCGTACTGCGTAGTTTCTTCGAGCAGCAGGGGACCGACTTTTCCGCAAAAATGGCCGGCAAACTGAAAATGGTCCTCCAGTGTCTGGCGGTCATTGCGAGTCTTTACCTGCTGACATTTGGGGGCAACGAACCTTCGTGGCTGGCAGTGACAGTCGTGACAATCCTCTGGGCGGCCATCCTGTTGACGCTCTATTCCGGGGGTGAATATCTCGTGGTGGCGGCACGTCTGATGCGTCACTGAATCCTTCACTACTGCCCATCGCGATTGGGTCGCCCTTCGAAGCCCAAAGCCAAATTCTAGTTCAGCGTGCTGTTTTATGTCCACAATCCAATTGCTTATGGCAGGTGCCCTGGCGACACTCCTCGGCTCAAGCGCTGTCATCTGGCTCGGTCTTCTTGCCCGATATCGCTGCGATACCGAACTGCTCCGCACGGAGCCACGATCGCTTGTACCGTGGCGAGGAACCCATGTCGCAGTTGCATTTTTCCTGTACGTCGTTTTGCCTGTGATGGCAATCGTCATCGTCCAACAGCGATTTGATATCCCTTGGGACGAAAACGGGTTCGACAATAACCCCAGCGTGATTGCCTGGATTCTCGGGGGCGACAGCCTGCTAAAATTTGTGGCTGCCGCGCTGACCATCACTTTTTTGCGCATTGACCTCAAGGCAACGTTATCTGATCTTGGCTTCCGTGCAAACCGGATCAAGAGTGACTTGATTTGCGGACTGATCGCCTTCGTTGCCATTGCGCCGGTAGTCTATCTGATTCAGTTTGCCTTAAAAATCGTCTATAACAAACTGGTCGAGGAGCAGGCGGCACATCCAATCGAAACGGTCATTCGCGACAATCCGACTCCGGCCATTATTTTCTGGTGTTTTTTCTCGGTCGTTATCGCGGCACCGTTCGTGGAGGAATTTTTGTTTCGTGTGGTACTGCAGGGCTGGCTGGAAAAGGCCTTTTATCGGACCCGGGTACTGCTCACCGCACAGCTTTCGCAACAGGAGCCCCGTCCCGGAACCGTGATCGCCGCCGAGGTTCCACCACCCTTCATGTGGCAACCGATCATCATCAGTTCGCTGACATTCTCCCTTTTGCATGTGGGCCATGGCCCCGATCCAATTCCCCTTTTCGTACTCGCTTTAGTCCTGGGATATCTCTATGCGAAGACACATCGGATCCTGCCCTGTATCGTTGTTCATATGGCCTTAAATGGGTTCAGCATGCTCTCCATCCTGGAAGGAATGAGCGAGGGGGCAGGGCTTTAATGAATCCGGCCAATGGCGAGTTGTAGAAAGATGTACCCCTAGTCGATCAACCCCGCTGAACTATAATCGCGACACGTGCCCGGAGCTTTGCTTCGACACCTTTATCCCAAAGGAATCTGATTGATGGCCTACGGCTTTGGAATCATTGGTTGCGGTATGATCGCTAATTTTCATGCCCGTGCGATCGAAGACCTTCGCGGCGCAAAACTAATCGCATGCTACGACCGTTTCTCGAGCGCTGCCGATCACCTCGCTAAAACCACCGGCTGCCAGGCCTACCACACACTCGACGACATGCTCGCAGACGAACGAATCGACATTGTTACCATTGGCACGCCGAGTGGTGCGCATATGGAGCCGGCCGTGGCTGCTGCTACCGCTGGAAAGCATGTGGTCGTAGAAAAGCCCCTGGAAATTACCCTCGCACGATGCGACAACATCATCAACGCCTGTAAGGCGAACCGGGTCAAACTCTCAACTATTTTTCCGTCACGATTCCATTCTGCAAGCATCGAATTGAAAAGAGCCGTTGATACAAAACGATTCGGAAAAGTGACGATGGGAGATGCCTACGTCAAGTGGTACCGGACCCAGGAATATTACGACAGTGGACAGTGGCGGGGGACGTGGGAACTGGATGGTGGCGGGGCGCTTATGAACCAAGCCATTCACAGTGTCGATCTTTTGAGCTGGCTGATGGGACCCGTAGTCGAAATTCGCGCTCAATCGGCGACGCTCGCCCACAAACGAATCGCGGTTGAGGACACCGCAGTGGCTACATTAAGATTCAAGTCGGGAGCACTCGGCGTCATTGAAGCCACCACCGCAGCCTGGCCAGGCTATCTAAAACGCATTGAAATTCATGGTTCCTTAGGGACTGCGGTTCTGGAAGAGGAAGATCTCAAAGTCTGGGATTTTTCGAAGAAAGACCGGCGTGATGCTGCCATTCTTCGGCGCATGCGCGAAACGCATTCTGGCGGAGGGGGGGCCAGCGACCCGACAGCAATCGGCCACCATGGGCACGTTTTGCAGTTTCGGGATATTCTCCGTGCAATCCGAACAAAGAAGCAGCCTGCCATTGATGGCAAAGAAGGGCGAAAGAGTGTCGAGATCATCCTCGGTATCTACAAAGCCGCTGAGAGTGGTAAAGCAATAGAGTTGCCACTGAAAAAAGACCCGATTCTACATGCCCGCAAGAGGTAGCCCACAACCGGCTACCAAAGAGCAAACGCCACTTTCCGGGCGGGCAAATGCCTATTTTCGATCTTTTCACATTGGGCCGTTCGTGCCACAATACGCGTCCTTTGAAGCTATAGTAAATCACGAGGAGCCAGGGATGGCAGATTGATGAAACTGGTAGCAGACTATCTTGTCTATTTTGTTGTGCGGATTGCCCTATGCATCGTCGGGGCATTGCCAGTTCAATCTTCTTTGCGGATTGCATACCCACTCCTGCGCGCCTTAACGGAAGTATTTAAAATCCGTGCCGACGTGATCGATGACAATCTCCGACATGCGTTCCCCAGCCTGACAATACAACAACGCAAGATTCTTGCTCGCAAGCACTGGGAACACCTTCTTCAGATGATCATTGAAATTGCCCTTGCTCATCGTAAGATCCATTTGACCAATTGGCGCGACCACATCCACTTCAAAAACAAGCGTCTGTTGGTACGCACCCTCCTAGACCGCCGCCCCCAGGTTATTGTTTCCGGGCATTACGGTAATTTTGAGCTGGGTGGAATGGTTTTTGGGCTGTTTGGATTTCCAATATTTACCATTGCCCGTCCTCTGGACAATCCATTTCTCGATACTTTTTTTAATCAGCAGCGGTCAAAAAATGGTCTCCGCATGTTAAAAAAACAAGGAAGTGCCAAAGAAGCTGAGGCCTTGCTCTCTTCCGGAACATCGCTTTTGGTACTCGGAGATCAGGCAGCTGGAGATCGCGGATGCTGGGTCGATTTCTTTGGTCGCCCCGCTTCAACACACAAAGCGATTGCACTCTTTGGATTGACTTTTGAAGCACCTATGATCGTTGCCTATTGCAAACGCATGGAAGGTACGCTCCATTTTGAACTTGGTTGCGAGGGAGTCGCCGATCCGAAAGTCCATCAAAAAGAGTATCAGGGGGTTCGCGAATTGACCTGCTGGTATACCCAGAATCTTGAGATGATCATCCGAAGGGATCCTCACCAGTACTGGTGGGCCCATAGACGCTGGAAAGGCAAACCTCGCGTCCCAAGACGAAAACGCTCGGCAGCATGAAATGTGATATCCCATCATGGCACCGATCCATGCAACCTCTAATCGGTATCCCGAATGTACAATGAGTGAGTGGCACGAACTTGCAAACGTCGCCGATTGCCCCCCCAAATCATCGCTGGAGCGAGTGATTGGAGATCGTGTGATTGCGCTCTTTAACGTGGATGGAACTTTTTACGCCCTTGACGGCGTTTGCCCGCATCAATGTGCTCCTTTAGGTAAGGGGCACCTGGAGAAACATGTTGTGACTTGCCCCTGGCATGGCTGGCAATTTGACGTGCGGACAGGCGCTTATCTTTCGTGCGATACGCTTCAACACCCCAATTATGATGTACGCGTGGAAGGGGAAACCGTTCTGATTCGGTTTTCATGAAAAACAGAATGGTATCTTTTCGACCGTTTCTCAATGGTGATATTACCGATCTGATCCGGATCTGGAACAATCACGGCGCCGATAGTGCACTGCTTACAGATCTTTCCATCGACCTGTTTGATCAACTGGTACTCTCCAAACCCTATTTTGATCGACAAGGATTAATCACAGCCGTTGAAGAAAACCGTGTGATCGGATTTGTTCATGCCGGTTTTGGCCCCAACGCGGACGAAACCGATCTCGATCCTCACCTTGGCGTTGTCTCGATGCTATTGGTCCACGCCGATTGTAAAGACCCCACTATCGCCGACGAGTTGCTCAAACGCGGAGAGCAGTATTTAAGAGACCGGGGTGCCCAAGAAATCGTTGCTGCCGGATTCGATACGACATGCCCATTTTACCTCGGACTCTACGGCGGGAGCCAACTTCCTGGAATTTTAGAATCCGACACACAGCGTTGCGACTTCTTCACAAACAGCGGCTACCAGAGCGTCGGACGCATTGCACTCTCAAAGTGTGATCTCAATACAGTGCATGTCGGTTTTGATCGGGAGGTATTGCGTCTGCGTCGATCCATGAAAATCGACTATCTGCCGGATCCAAAATCGCGATCTTGGTGGGATGCCTGTACTCAAGGATTTCTGCCCCAACTTCAAGTGACGGCAACACCAACCGCAGGCGGAACGCTTGTGGCATCTGCGATTTTTTGGGACATGCAGTCGCTTTTTGCCAACAACGGTCCGCGAACGATGGGGCTCTCGAAAATTGACATTTCAGACACAGAGCAAGATTTTAGTGTCGTCCGATATTTGCTGTTAGAATCCTTCCGCTATCTGCAGCAGCAGGAAATCGCTTTTATACAGACCCAGGCTGACGCGGAGGATGAGGCTACCAAGGAGTTATTTCAGGCGGTCAGTCTCGAGACTTTTGACGTCGGCTTGATCCTGAAAAAGTGACGGCGTCTCTTTGAGCATTTTAAGATGTGCGATCAGATTTTTCTCGGCATCTGGTTCAACCTTTAGTAAACCTTTGGACAAAGGCCGAGCAGGATGCGTTCGACATTGCGTCAGATAGTCCTGGAGAATTTGTTTGCGGGCCGGTGTTGTTCGCAAGAAAAAATGGGCCCAGAGCCAGGATTCAGCATATTCAATCTGATGCATCTCACTGACATTTTCCAACTGCTCAAGATGTGCCAGATCAGGCTGCCACTCTCGATCATCTTGTGCTTCAAGCAGTTGCTCGAGATGCATCTCATTGAGCCCCGCATCGCCCCGAGAACATTCGAAATATTCGGCAAGGCCTTCATCCAACCACAATGGTATCTCGGGAACAACTGCATGTAGATACCCATGGCAGACTTCGTGCCGAAGGTCCTCTGCAATGCGATCACCCCAATAACTGTACACGCTCAGCCGAGTATCGGTCTCTACAAAAAAGGCGCGGCGATCGGGAAAGTTGGGGAAATGCTCTCGCAAAAACTTCTTGTAACGCTTTGGAGTCTTAAAGACGTAGACCTGAATCTGCTCATCCGATACTGGCATGGATAACTGCCCCGTAACATCGGCGCGCAAGAGTTCAAGATCCCGCAACAAACGATGGTTCTCCGGAAGCTCAAAATCGCTGTAGACGATCAATTCATCCAATGCAACACTGCTGGCAACGGGAAGGTGGGGAGGCACCGTGAACCAACGGCAGCCTCCAAGACTCGCCATCAGCATCAGCAACCACATCATGTGGCTCTTCATTCTCATCCATCCCTGAAGAAGCAATTCGGACCGGACACGACCATCCAGGGCCACAGGCCTCTATAATAAGGATCTCGCGCAACAATGCCAGATCAAATGAAAAGCGGGCCTATCCCACTACCACGGAGATGATGCGATCGAGTTCCTCTTTAAGCTTCGGGAGGATTTCGTCGTAAGAGAAGATACCCACCAGATCGGAGCCTCGTTTTAAATGGACCTGTTTCGGGCCGCACCAGAGCCCCAAATCGGCATCGTCCGTTTCGCCGGGACCATTCACGCGGCACCCCATGACAGCAATCGTGAGCCGATGCTCCTCGGCATATCGGGTGATCTGCTTCACTTGCTCAGCCAACTCCACAAAGGCCTCATTTTCTACGCGTGAACAACTTGGACAACTGATGATGTTCAGCGAGTCGCGACCAAAATCGACAACCGTCCGAACGCGGCCGGCAGAAATATCTTCCAGGATTTTTTTACCTGTGTAAATTTCCTCGACCTTACGATCATTCGCAACCGTCAGCGAGACACGTAGCGTATCACCAATTCCTGTACCAATTAATGGTTCCAGCGCAATCCGGGTTTTGGTGATCCCCTCGGGAGGCATACCCGCCTCAGTAACACCAAGGTGGAGTGGAATATCACTTCTTCGCGAGGAAAACCGCTTATTGACCGCAACAACTTTTTGTGGATCGGAATCTTTTAAAGAGACACAATATCTCGTGAATTGAAGGCCATCAAGAAACTCACAATGCTCAAATGCGCTTTCGAGCATCGGAGTCATTGAATCGTCGCGATCGTACTCACTCGCCTTGGCAGGATCGACACTCCCGCAGTTGACACCAATACG
>JABABY010000052.1:10684-10902 GCA_014237955.1 Planctomycetota bacterium | reverse complement strand
GATTTGGGTGGGATTTCCACCCCGATTGTACTCAACGGGAAACTGTACACGATCGTTCGCAACAATCCAGGAACTCCAGAGGAGGGTGAAAAGGTTGTCTGTGTGGATGCAGCAACGGGCGAGAATATTTGGGAGAGTGCTTTTAATGTTTACCTTTCAGATGTCCCGGATACTCGCGTTGGCTGGTCTTGTTGTGTTGGTGATACTGAGACAGGCAA
>JABABY010000052.1:0-10674 GCA_014237955.1 Planctomycetota bacterium | reverse complement strand
GTCTGCGGTTATTTTCAGTGTCTGGACGGGGAGACTGGCAAGACGTTGTGGTCACATTCGTTGCACGAACAATATGGTCTTCTCAGTACATATGGTGGTCGCACGAATGTTCCGGTGTTGTTTGAAGATCTTGTGATTATTAGTGCCGTAGTTATCGGATGGGGAGATATGGCCAAACCGGCCCACCGTTTTTTAGCCTTTGACAAAAAGACAGGGCAACTTGTCTGGTTCACAGGAACGCGTTTGTTGCCCTACGATACCACATACAGCACACCAACGATTGCCGTCATCGATGGCCAAGCATCGCTTGTTTTTGGATCGGGCGACGGAGCGGTGTGGGGATTACAGCCACGGACTGGCAAGGGCATCTGGAAATATCAGTTTTCGCGCCGCGGCTTGAATGTCTCGCCCCTTGTTTCCGGTGATCGCATTTACACAGGGCAGAGCGAAGAAAATATCGATGATACGACAATGGGGGCTATGGTGGCGATCGACCCCACTGTCGATGGCCCAGTAGGCCTAGGTGGCGAAAGAGACATTACTCAAACCGGTGAACTTTGGCGCAACAAACAGATGATGGTTGGTAAAGTGTCACCAATCCTGGTCGATGATACGGTTATTGCGATTGATGATCGTGCGACAATGATGGGCTTTGATGCTGATTCAGGTGAGAGACGCTTCAAAAAAAATCTTGGTACGGTAATGCGATCGAGCCCACTTTATGCAGACGGAAAAATCTATGTATGCACTGCGAACGGTCGTTGGTATACGCTGCGACTGGAAGGGGGCCGCATCAAAATCCTGCATAAGATGCGATTGCCCTCCGGGGAAAATTGCTATGGGTCGCCTATTGTTTCCCATGGCCGACTGTATCTGCCAACAACCGACAATTTGTATTGTATTGCGGATCCCAATAAAAAAGCGAATCATAGCGAACCGGGCGCAACGGCCCAGGAGGCTCCGGCTTCTCTAGATTCGATCCCGGCCCACGTTCAGGTGGTTCCCGCTGAAGCGCTTCTGAGGCCAGGCGAGACACAACAATTTCAAGTGCGGATTTTCAATCGAGCGGGCCAACGGCTCAAAAATTCGCCGGCCCAGTTTTCTTTAGACGGCTCTGGCGCGATTACAAGCGATGGACTCTATACCGCCGATGCGGGCGATGCGCACACCGCATCTGTGGTGACAGCCAACGTTGGCGATTTGACCGGCCGAGCGCGTATTCGCGTGGTCCCCGACTTTCCTTGGCACTTTGATTTCGAAGGAAAGGCTGTTCCCATCACGTGGGTTGGTGCTCGCTATCGCCACCAGTTGCGCAAATTGGATGATGACCAAGTCATGGTGAAAGTAAGCACCATTCCCAAAGGGGCGCGCTCGCGGGCCTGGATGGGGCATCCAGAGATGAGCAATTATACGATTGAGGCCGATATCCGAGGGTCTAAAGACAATGATAAGATGCCGGACATTGGATTGATCGCACAGCGTTACACGCTCGATCTGATGGGGGCTTCCCAGAAGTTGCAAATTCGCTCGTGGGTTCCGGTCATGCGGATGGCAAAAGAGGTTGAGTTTCCCTGGCAGCCCGATGTTTGGTACCACATGAAGTTCCGGGCGGAAGTGGTGGAAGTGGATGGTCAGCCGCAGGCACAGCTACGCGGCAAAGTTTGGCCACGCGATGAGGCGGAACCCGAGGCGTGGACGATAGAGGCCGTTGACACGTCACCGAATGTGAATGGAAGTCCCGGGCTCTATGGAAACGCCAAGAACACTGAACTTTACCTCGATAATTTGACAGTCTCACCAAATGATTAGATGGTGCCTTTTTGTGTGCCTTAGATTATGGTGGCAATTGAAAAACGCAGAAACATAAAATCACGTTTCTAGATAGGCAATAGTAAGTTGTTGTTGCTCGGAAAGATGAAGCCTCTCAGGTATAGGCACATGCAATTAGCGAAAGAGCTGACCGAAAGATTCATAATGACGATACAAAAGTCGACTGTAGTTTTAATCGCCCTGATGTTTTGGCTTTTAGCAACTCCACCACATTTGGGTGCGGAAGACCCGTTGCCTTTAACCGGCGACTGGCCCCAGTGGGGTGGCGATAGTGGACGGAATAATACGCCCCGAGGCCAGAACATTCCAGATCAATGGAAGCCAGGCGAATTTTCCGGGAGTCCCGCGGAGTGGCGGCGAGAAACGTCGGAAAATATTAAGTGGGTGGCAAACCTTGGTTCGCAAAGTTATGGCAATGCTGTTGTCGCGGATAATCGGGTCTTTGTCGGCACCAATAATAGTGCTGGCTGGCTTGCGCGGTATCCGCGCAACGTAGATCTCGGTTGTTTGCTCGCTTTTGACAAAGACAATGGGTCCTTTCTCTGGCAGGATTCGAGCGAGAAATTACGCACAGGCCGAGTGCATGATTGGCCGTTGCAGGGAATTTGCTGCGCGCCTCTTGTCGAGCAAGATCGCCTTTGGTTTGTCACAAGCCGAGGCGAAGTCAAGTGTCTCGACGCTGAGGGTTTTTATGACGGTGAGGATGATGGTATTGCAGCAGGCTGGGGCCGCATGTTTGATCTGAAAAAAAAGTCAGAAAGTGCGCTCGATGAGGTAGGGCCTGCCGTTGAGAAGCTTAGCGCTGGCAAAGTGAGCGACACAGTTCGCAAAGCATTCGAGTCTTCTGGGGCGCAGATCCCCGCTGGTGCGATCGTGACGACAGAAGTTCCCGGTAAAAAATGGCGCATTACGACAAGCGAAGGCGGAACAGATCGCGAATTCGAGCTTCGTCTGATCGGCCCCAAACTGAGCGGCTTCAAAAAGATCACAGTGGCTGATAAAAACGAATCCGATGCGATCTGGGTTTTTGACATGATGAAGGAACTGGGTATTTCGCAACACAATATGTGCAGTTGTTCAGTCACTGCGTCCGGTGATGTGCTGTTTGTGAATACTTCCAATGGTGTTGACGAGTCGCATATTCTTCTTCCCTCGCCCGATGCACCTAGTTTTATTGCTATGGATAAGAATACCGGTGAAGTCCTTTGGACAGATAATTCACCAGGAGAAAACATACTACATGGCCAGTGGTCTTCCCCGACCTACGGTGTTTTGGGAGGAATACCACAGGTTATTTTTGCTGGTGGCGATGGCTGGGTCTATAGTTTTGATCCAGCTGGAAATGGCAAAGGCAATTCCAAGCTACTCTGGAAGTTCGATTGCAATCCCAAAGAGTCAAAGTGGGAGTTGGGGGGGCGCGGCACGCGAAATAATTTAATCGCCACACCCGTGATTTACGATGGCTTGGTCTATGTGGCCGTAGGACAAGATCCGGAACATGCCGAAGGAAATGGTCATTTGTGGTGCATCGATCCTACTCGTCGAGGTGACGTGAGTCCGACCCTGGCTTTTCATTTAGACAATCTGGAATCACCGATTTCCCCGCGACGTCTTCAAGCGGTCGACCCAAAGAAAGGAGAGGTCGTACGCGACAATCCTAATTCGGCGGTCGTATGGCATTATGACAAGCAGGACAACAATGGTGATGGTGAGATTGATTGGGAAGAAGAGATGCATCGCAGCTGTGGTACGGTGGCGATCAAAGACGATCTGGTATACATCTCTGATTTCAGTGGCCTCTTTCATTGTCTTGATGCCAAGACGGGCAAAGTGCATTGGACACATGACATGCTTGCCGCTGCCTGGGGTTCGCCTCTGATCGTTGATGGTAAGGTCTACATTGGTGATGAGGATGGGGATGTAACGATTTTTAAACTATCGGATAAAAAAGAAATCCTCTCGCGCGACGAATATGGAGACGTGGGCCCAATCAATATGGGCAACTCCGTTTACTCGACACCGATCATTTCCGATAATGTTCTTTACATTACAAACAAAACCCATCTGTTCGCCATAGAAGATGAGCAAGAAGTCTCAGCTGAAAAGCGAGTGGGTGCTGAAAAAGAGTGATTGCGTTTGCGTGATCGACTCCTCCTGCGAACTGTCGTGCATATAGTTCCGGCTTGCGCCGTAGTGTCAGCGCAATCAACAAACATCCAGATGGGAAATGCCCCGTTATTCGTGTGGGCGATCCACTCTCCGATACCGGAGAATTTTCCAGAGCGGTGTCTTTGAGTCTGGAGATAAAGTTCGTTCGATCACAAGTCGCACAAAAAGGGTCTTGTGGTTTTGTGAATTCTCGCCGTCAGTTACCACATAGAGATTGGTGACAATGTCCGCATCGGCGGAATGTAAAATATTTTCAGTTGCGTGAAGGCGTATCTGATGATTACCGCTGAAATGAATCAATGACTGAATTAATTTGTGGCTCACAAATTGTTTGTAGGCCCGGTGGTGTTTTGCACTGCTTGATAAAAAATCCTCTAAATTGGCCTGAATGATGCGCGTGTCAGGGTTTTCCATGGCCACTAGCGCGATATATGGTTCTCCATCCATGATGCTCTTTATCCACTGCATTCCAATGGCCGACGCTTGTCGTTGGATGTGTGCCTGGCGCAGGTAATAATAGGTGGGTGCGAACGATGTTGCCATTAAGCTAATGGCAAGGCCGACAACGGCCAGCGGCATGCCAGAACGGCTGTTTCCCGGTCGATGCATGCGCAGCAGAATTAACGTACACCCCAGTAGACCGATTCCCGCACAATACCACCAAGTTTGTCCGAGAATCGCTAATAGCGAGAAGATCCCAAAAACAAACGATAAAAGTGCCAGCGGATTCAATGGAAACGATGAATTTGAAATCGGGTCGCCGTGATTGGTGAACTGGGAATGTGATGGGTCAGGAGTGCTATTCATGCTTGTTACTGTACGCTCTCAGTAGGGGGTGTCGCTGCAGTTGGTTGATTCTGAATGAATCCACTTCCCCAGGTCCGCTCTACACGAAGTCCGGGCAGCTCTTCTAAAGTTGCTCTGCGGGCCCCGTAGGTGATAATAAAATCCGCCTCTGGATCAAAAACATGTTCGTCGGGAGTATTTTCAGCTGCCGATTTGGAAAATCCGCCTTTCGATAATTGATGCATCCATGCTAGCCACATGCGATCGGGAGCAAGGCCGAAAAACATACGACTCTCTGGAGTAGGTTGAAATGTACCGCCAAACGAATTTAGCGGCAGAGGAGCCATGTGCAGCGATACGAGGATTAGTGCCGCCATCACCCAACCCGTCCATAACGAAACGAAGATACCGCCAATAGTATCAACAGGCTTTAAAAAACGAATCCGGACCTTGGAGAGCAGTTTGGTGCAAATGCTCAAGGCGACACTGAATAGGGCAAACAACCCCCAGAAGGCCAGAATGTCAACAACGTATGTGTACGTCGGTAACTTGTAGTCGAGCCATAGAGCTAAAGGCTCAAAGAAATACATCGTTAGCGTGCCTGCAAACAGAACATTAAAAAATACGAGAAGGTTGTGCCACAATCCATCGGTTCCTACGAGGGCAACGATCAAAATCAATATCAGGATCAATAAAAGGTTCAGTATCATGATTTGAAAATTCTCTGGAGCTCTTCAACCGATGTGACACCGCGGGCAACAAGTAATTTGCCATGGTCCAATTCTGTTTGAAAATCTGATTCTCTTGCCGCCTTGCGTAGGTCTTCGATTTCTGGTTTTGGATTGGATAGAATGGAACGCATTTTATCGGTCACTGTTAATACTTCGTAGATCCCGACACGACCTCGATAGCCGATGCCATCACAGTAGTTGCAAGTCGCTTTATCGCTACTGGTGGGTGGCCGAAAAAGATGCTCGATTCTCCCCGGTGGTATTCCCAGCTTTTTCAGCAAGTCTGCTGAAGGGGTATAGGATTCACGACACTCTTCGCACAATACTCGAATTAGTCGGCTGTGAACAACAGTGGAAACGGCTGCTGCAAAGACAGCTGCCGGCACTTTCAGAACTAAAACCCGCAACAAGGCTTCTACGCTATCCCTTGCGGGGATTGTCGTGATTATCAAGTGTTGGCGATCCGCCAATTCACACAGCATCTTTGTCGAAGGTGTGTTCACCAAATTGCGACAGACAATGACATCCGCACCCGATCGGGAAACGGAGGGGATGATATCCGCAGGGCTCTGGCCGGCTTTTGAATCATAGTTCCGGAGATCGACGTTGACGATCTCAGGCTCCCTCTTGCTTTTGTCCTCAATACTGACAAAGTCACGCATATATCGATCGACGCCTTCAAGGGCCACGTTAAGGGTGGTTGTCAGGCCGCCTCCTGGCAGGGAAGAAAATAAGAGCATCCCGTCCGCGTTTTCGAGCGCTGTCGTCACAAGTGCCGCAGTTTTTTCCCGCATGCCCAGTTCTGGCAAGGTATGAAAAGGTGCAACCTCCCGGTTAAGTTTTACCAACCAACGATCTGCGTGTTCTTCAAGTTGTCGCGACACCTTGCAGGGGAATACCTCTTCCCAGTAACCGTCAAACTTATCCCGCTGTCCCGTCACATTTAATGGAATCGTCCCAAGAAATTCTCTAAAACTTCGAAGTCTAAATGTGAATTCCGCTTCTTGGTCTGTCCTCTCACCTTGCTTCTGAGAAGAAAGATCACTACTGCCAAACGTTAAACAGGCGAGTACCTCCGCAATCTGTTGACCAGTCTCCAGAGATTGGGATGGCAAGCGGTGCCAGATATCGTCAATCTGGTAACCCAGATTGGCTTCCTCACCACAATTGAGTCGTACTGCAGAGGCCCGCCGCTCAAAGGCATCGGTGAGTAGCTTGACAGTTACGGTATAGCCGGGCAACTGTCGAGCGGTAAGTGTTGCGACTTGATTATCCTGTGTGGCCATCTCGCCACCGACCGCCAGAAGTGCCACCGAATGCTCTTCCTGCTCCAATTCTGAGGAAGGATCCTTTGCGTCGATGTGGATGCCGATATAGGCTAATTTCTGCGCTGACCAGAAAAGAAGGTGTGGTGGTGTCAGAACCCGAAAATGCGAATCGACTACAGGATTGCGATAATGAAAAACATAGATGAGAACAGGTAGAAGATAGGCGGCGAATAACAGCAGCAATCCTAGCCAAAAGTAGGGAATGAACCACATTAACAATAACGCTAGAGAAAAACTGCCAACCACAATCGGATTCCAGACATATATTGGTAGTCGGTGAAATTGCAGATCCTGATTCACCCAATCGGCCGTCTTCACCCAACAAAAAAATAATACCAAGCAGGTCAGGAGCTTATAGAGGCTGAAATAATATCCGTGGCCACGAAAGTGATCTGGGTCGATCCAGGTGTTACTTGGCCACACAGCGCCAGCTGATTGGGCAATCGCTTCCTGCGCACATGCAATATTATCTATTAAGAAAAGGAATATCGGCAGCAGCAGTAACCAGGGCAGACGATTAGGCATCAGATAGTTTCCGAAGAAGTGCTTAAAGTAATCCACCTTGCGATACATCAATCCCCTTAAGCACCATTTTCAATTGCTGTTGATTCGGTGAAGCATCCATCGCAACTTCCTGAGAAACCAGTTCTTTATCGACAAGATCTTTGAGCGACATGTTGAAGTCTTGCATATTGTCCTGGGCGCCCATTCGAATGGCATCAGCAAGTTTGTCGTCCTCTTCTTCAAGGACAAGCTTACGGACCATACTGTTGATAATCATGACTTCAACGGTTGGGACTCTAGGTGGATTTTTGACAATCGTGGGGAGTAATTTTTGGGCAACAACGGCTTTTAGGTTTGTCGCCAACGTGTTGCGTAGCCCGGCATGCATGTCTTTAGGAAAGAGATCCAGAATACGGCCGATGGTCGCCGAAGCGTTTGAGGCATGGATGGTACCAAAGACAAGATGGCCTGTTTCCGCAGCATGAATGGCTGTAGCAAATGTCTCACGATCGCGCATTTCACCAACGAGCATAACATCAGGATCCTCACGGACGGCATGTTTCATGCCCAATTCAAAATCCTTGACATCGATACCAATTTCTCGTTGATTGACAAGGCATTTGTTTTCGTGGAATAAAAACTCAATAGGATCTTCAAGCGTAAGAATATGTTTCCGGTAGTTATCATTGATCCAGTTGAGCATGGAGGCGATGGTCGTGCTTTTCCCCGATCCCGTAACACCGGCAACCAGAATCAACCCTTGATCAAATTTACAGAGATCCTCGATAGAGGCAGGAAGGTGTAGGCCTTCAAAATTTGGAATGTGGTTGTTGACGCGACGCGCTACCATGCCAACATGGCCCATCTGAGTCATTAAATTTACTCGAAATCGCCATGTTGCTCCGTCTACGTCAATCATATATGCGAAGTCGGTGCCACCCTCTTCCTTATAAATATTTCGATTGCGATCATCGAGTAGTGGAAAACAGAGGCTTTCCATTTCGTCATCCGTGATCTCTTCGCGTTTCAGTGGACGGAGAGTTCCAGCGACACGCACGTAGGGAGGTTTGCCGACTTTGAGGTGCAGGTCGCTTCCCTCCAGTTTTACCACCGCTCGAAAAATCTTATCGATCGAAAGCTCCGGTGTACGCGCAAGCTTATGGGTTTCTTCAATGGCCATATTGCCATCTCTCTCCTAGTAAATACAAGATTGTGCCACCGTTGGCTCCCTGTCTGTCAATGATATTACAATACCATAAAGGTTATAAGCGAACAGGAATCCCCCGTTTCTGCAAAAGTTGTTTTGTAGCACCAATGGTATATTCGCCAAAATGGAAGATACTTGCTGCTAGAGCAGCATCCGCCTTGCCTTTTTGGATTGCATCTGCCAGGTGCTCGGGATGGCCCGCTCCGCCACTTGCCACCACGGGAATCCCAACGCTTTCGCTAATGGCTGCTGTTATTTCTAGATCATAGCCATTTTTAGTTCCATCATAATCCATACTTGTTAAGACAATCTCTCCGGCCCCTAGTCGCTCCACTTCTTTTGCCCACGGCACTGCTTCCAGGCCTGTTGCAACGCGACCGCCATGAATGTGGACTTCCCAAACTTCCCGGCCATTTTTCTGGACTCTTTTAGGGTCGATGTTTACAACAATACATTGGCGACCAAATCGACGGGAAGCTTGGCGTATAAATTCGGGATCCTTTACGGCAGTCGAATTGATGGAAACTTTATCGCTTCCCGCTGACAGCAGTGTTCGGATGTCTTCAATCGTACGAATGCCCCCTCCAACAGTCAGCGGCATGAAGACTGCCTCAGAGGTATTTTGGACAATATCCAGCATACAATCGCGCCCTTCATGGCTTGCTGTGATGTCCAAAAAGACTAGTTCATCTGCTCCCTCTTTTTCGTAGCGGATCGCGACTTCAACAGGATCTCCAGCATCGCGCAGTCCGACAAACCGGGTGCCTTTAACGACACGACCGCGATCAACATCAAGGCAAGGAATCACTCGTTTGGCTAGCATCGGAAGCCCTCGGTCTATTGATATGTCGGCTGAAGTGGCCTATCGTGCAGCACCCTGTGATCGAAAACCATGTGCTGGAGTAACTCTACATTAAGCGAGTTCTCTTGAAAGCATAACACCTCACTCCGCATCAATTTACGTTGCTCCTATGTGCCGGTCAACAGGTTGAGCCCTAGAGCATTTCGCCTCAAAAACATATCATTGACTTCTCATGAATTCTCATTCTCCCCACGCTCAGGAATGTGATGTGCGCATGCGTGGCTTTGTGCGCCGTTCGACTGTTAAGCAGACGCTCGAATGGATTGATCAGAACTCATGTTCCTTGCAAAGCGAGTCGGTACCACTTGAGGTGGCCGCTGGTCGGGTACTATCGCAATCGGTTGTCAGTGAAGTGGATGTGCCCGGTTTTTCTCGGGGCATGATGGATGGCTTTGCCGTTCGTGCCGAGGATACTTTGGGGGCAACCCCTTACTCTCAGATAGCCTTGGAAGTGATTGGCCAATCGTTGCCTGGAGAGGCTTTTGAAGGCAAAGTGTTGCCTGGCCAGGCGGTCCGAATTATGACCGGGGCTCCGATGCCAACCGGTGCGGATGCTGTTCTTCAGGCAGAGTGTGTTGAGATTCGATCCTCTCAAATTGTGACCCAAACGGCGGTGTCCCCCCATAAGCATGTAGGGCATCCGGGCGAAGATATTGCTGTCGGTGCGACCGTGCTAACTGCTCCGCGTACATTACGGCCACAGGATATCGGCGTGCTTTCTTCCATTGGTGTAGCGACGGTTGAAGTAGTGCAAATGCCTCGTGTACATGTTGTGACGACAGGCAACGAGTTGTTGCCGGCCGGCAGTAAACCTCAAGGCTACAATATCACCGATGCAAACAGCCCCATGCTGTCAGCATTGATTGAGCGAGATGGTGGACATGTAGAATTTTGCAGAGGTATAGAAAACCCAATAGGAATTAAATGTGGTCCAACTTTAAAAAGTGAAGATTTAATTAATTTATGCAATAAGATAAATCCTAAAAACGAAAAAGGTAAAATTACATTAATTTCTAGATTTGGTCATGAAAATGTAGAAAAATTTTTACCTAAATTAATTAGATCAATTAAAAAGGAAGGTTTAAATGTAATTTGGTCATGTGATCCGATGCATGGTAATACAATAAAATCTACCTCTGGTTACAAAACTAGACCATTTAACAATGTTGTTAAGGAAGTGAAAAATGTTTTTGAATGTCACCAAAGTGAAGGTAGCTTTGCTGGTGGATTACACATAGAAATGACTGGTCAAGATGT
>JABABY010000051.1:10684-10937 GCA_014237955.1 Planctomycetota bacterium | reverse complement strand
GGAAGGGTCGCTCCCCGGTCGAAAGGGTTACGTAGCTGATCGCCGAGAGCATGATCACCCCCATCACGATCGCCACCAACTGCAGCCACAAAAGGCTGGTCCCACCCAGGACACCCAAAAACAGCGCGCCTGCCAAAGATCCGCTTCCGAGGGTGATTGCACTCTGCAGCCATCCCGGTCCCGAGAGTCGCGTGAAAGTACGCAGTGTTGCCAGAGGACCGCTTTGCTGTGACTTCAAGAGATCTTCCCGATC
>JABABY010000051.1:0-10674 GCA_014237955.1 Planctomycetota bacterium | reverse complement strand
TGCCACATGCTCCTAAAAGTGAGAAACCGCCACTAGGGACCGATACCCTATCTCAGCAAAACAGATCTTCAACACATCATGCTTCGTGCGCTGCCAGATAACGCTCCGCATCGAGGGCCGCCATGCAACCGGTTCCGGCTGAGGTGATCGCCTGACGATAATAATCGTCCGCCACGTCTCCGGCGGCAAAAACACCTTCCACACTCGTAAGCGTTCGAAACGGCGCAGCCCACTGGATATATCCCTTCTCATTCATCTCGAGCTTGCCGTGCAAAAAAGCAGTATTGGGGGTGTGGCCAATCGCGACAAACATGCCGCCTACCGACAACTCTCGCACCGAATCGTCTACGGTGCTCTTGAGCTTGATCCCAGTCACCAAATTTCCATCCCCAAAAACCTCCTCGACAGTACTGTTCCAGACCATCTCGATGTTGGGATGCTCCATGGCCCGCTTTTGCATGATTTTCGAGGCCCGCAATTGGTCGCGACGATGGACGATATAAATTGTTGCCGCCCCTTTGAGGTTCGCCAAATACGTGGCTTCCTCAACTGCGGAGTCGCCCCCCCCAATCACTGCAAGCGGTTTGCCACGATAGATTGGCAGTGCACCATCGCAAACGGCACAGGCACTGACACCTTTATTTTTGTACGCCTCCTCAGATGCCAACCCCAAGTAGTTGGCCCGGGCGCCGGTGGCAACAATGACTGTTTGACTCTCCACGGCATCACCGTTTGCGGGAATCACCCGAAGCGGACTACCACTACAATCAACATCGACAACATCGTCGCTCACGACTCGGGTCTCGAAGTTGAGCGCCTGTTGCTTCATCAGTTCCATCAACTCCACACCCTGAACAGCATAATACGGTTTACCATCACGCTGTTCGTCTGGCATGGGGGGCAGGTTCCAGTGACGGTCTTTGGCAACCGACGATTCGACAAATTCGCGGACATTTCCAAAGGGAAAGCCAGGATAGTTTTCCACCTCGGTCGTAAATGCGAGTTGACCGAGCGGAATCATTTCCGCTTGAGGTGTTCCCTCAAACAGAAGGGGATTGAGATTTGCCCTTGCAGCGTAGATAGCCGCGCTCCAACCAGCCGGCCCGCTTCCAATGATCACTACTTGTTCCGTCAAATCACTCTCCTCTCTTTTCCATAAACCACATAAAATCTGTGGGGATGAGGACCCCTAACGGTTCTGAAGCGGTCATTATAGGGGCTCTTTGGTTGTCGTCCACTATTGAATCGCAACGGCTAAAATAGCGCTTCGAGGTTGTAGCGGCGAATCGGGTCGGCTATCGTAATTTTGACTCGTACTAGGCAGACCTTGCGCATGCTTACCATTCTGATTGCCGTTGGTGCCTTAATAGGCTATCTGATTGCCTACCACACATACGGAAGGTGGGTTGCGCGAAAAATCTTTGGTCTTGATCCGGCGGCGGGCGTGCCTAGCGCACAACTTCGGGACGATGTCGATTATCTGCCAACCCGAAAAGAGATCATTTTTGGCCACCATTTTACCAGTATCGCCGGTACCGGCCCGATCGTCGGCCCGGCCATTGCTGTTTTCTGGGGCTGGCTGCCCGCATTATTGTGGGTGCTTTTGGGCTCCATTTTCATCGGCGCGGTCCACGATTTTGGAGCCCTGGTCGTCAGCCTTCGGAATCGCGGGCAGACCATCGGTGAAGTGGCCGGTCGCATAATCTCTCCGCGGGCCAAACTGCTTTTTCTGGCAGTCCTGTTTCTGGCGCTGACCATTGTGCTGGCCATCTTCGGGCTCGTGATTGCTGGAATCTTCAAAATGTACCCTGAGTCGGTCCTCTCGGTATGGGTCGAGATACCGCTTGCTGTGATCATCGGTGTCTGGATTTACCGTCGGGGCGGGCGGTTGTTGTTACCTTCGATCTTGGCTTTGGGCTTGATGTATGCCGCTATTTATATTGGTGCTTATTATTTTCCCATCGTGCTCTCCTCTGACCTTTGCACAAATATTGCGAGTGTCCTGCATCTGAATCCGGAATTCATCAACCCGGTCGTTCTTTGGACGCTGATTTTGATGGTCTACTGCTTTGTTGCTTCGGTGCTTCCGGTCTGGACGCTACTGCAGCCTCGAGACTACATCAACAGCCATCAGTTATTGTTGGCCCTTTCGCTGCTGCTCTTGGGGTTGCTGGTGGCGGGCCTTACGGGGGAGGCCAATTTGACAGAAAGCGCCCCGGCCGTCACCAATCTCGAGGCTGTCCGGATGACTGGCGCACCACCTATCTGGCCATTTCTGTTTATCACAATCGCCTGTGGCGCGGTCAGCGGTTTTCACTGCTTGGTCGCAAGCGGCACCTCCAGCAAGCAGTTGGCCAACGAACAGGATGCCCAATATGTTGGCTACGGCGCGATGCTCGTAGAGGGCTTGCTCGCTGTAATCGTCATTCTGGCTTGTTGTGCCGGTGTCGGGATGGGACAATTCGAGCGAACACAGGACGCTGCCCCGAAACATGAGTATGTACCGGTCGAGTCCGCTGACGGAGTGTTGCTCACAGGAAATGCAGCATGGAGTGCGCGATACGATATGACCAAACAATGGTCCTCTTTTGGCCTGGCCGACAAGGTAGGTGCTTTTGTCGAGGGGGGCGGCAATTTTTTGTCCGCCCTGGGACTGCCGCTAAAACTGGGTATCGGCATCATGGCAGTACTGGTCGCCAGCTTCGCAGCAACCACCCTCGATACCGCAACTCGATTGCAGCGCTATGTGATCCAGGAGATCGCGGCGACCCTCCGCATCGGATGGCTTGGCAATAAATATACGGCAACAGCCCTCGCACTTGTCTTGGGATTTGCCGTTGCCATGCTTCCGGGACCCAGTGGCGTATATGGAACCGGCGGCATGTTATTGTGGCCACTCTTTGGTGCCGTCAATCAATTACTGGCTGGCCTGGCACTAATGGTCATCGTGTTTTATCTTTCTCGTCGCAGCAAACCGATTGCGTTTGCTATTGTGCCACTGGCGATGATGGTGATCCTGCCATTCTGGGCCATCCTTTGGCAAATGTTTAACACCCAATCGGGATGGGTCTATCCACTCTGGAATATGCTCTCGGGAAATGTGCCCTGGCATTGGCACAATTACCATCTTCTTTTTGCCTTCGGGACGGGAATATTCATCCTGCAAATCTGGATGGTCTTGGAAGGAATTTTGCTCTGGCCTCGTACCAGGGGCGTTCTGGAAGAGGCCTTGCCACCCCTGGACGATCGGGAAAAAGCAACAAGCAAACCCTGCGTTTAAAGAACGATGGGTTACTTATCAGGCTGGCGGCACACCAGCGACAGCAACTTACTCCTGTGGACGATTCTCTTTGTCGACTTTTTCGACAATGTGAACCGCTTTTTTTTCACCGAGCTTTCCCAAATTGGCCTTAGCCTTCACCACACCCTGGACCATTACGTCGATTGGCTCTGCTACATCTTTTTCGGTCGTAAGAATATCACCCACCTCAAGTCCCGCCAGATCTGTGGCACTCATTTGAGTCTCTGCCAGACGTGCAACCATTGTATCGGTTGCCGGGCAACCTCTTCCTCCCTTAATCGCCGTCATGCGGCGTGACCAATCTGCGGGTAGAACCCACCGCATCGTGGCAACTCTTCCCTCCATTTCAAACCCCATCTCCAGCACACATACTGTTAATCCGTCCGGATAAATACGACATGGCTGGACGCTCGATGATGCCATCTCAATCTCCATCTCCAATGGTGCGATCTCCTTCCACGCCACCTGAAAAGCGCGCATGAAGTGCCCTACCACCTTGGACATGAGCCGAAATTCAATATCTGTTAGAGGTACTTTGACGGCCGATTCCAACGACTCGGATGCACCGAGCATGCGTTTTAGTAGAAGGCCCATCAAACTGGTTGGCCAGTGCATTAATAGATTGCCCACATCGGGCGAACTGCGGATCGCATAAAAATAGGCGTCCTTATCGGCCTTTTGTAAAAACGTCGCGTAGCTACAAGTGGCGGGCGGGCGAATGGTGAGCTTCACTTCCGGACCCACTAGTTCGGAGACTGATTTACAAAACAGGGATGCAGTCTGTTTAAGCCTGTCTCGCAACACATGGTCAATCGCTACTGAGCTATCCACCGACTCTTTCGCTTCCATGACATTCTCCTCCTGCAACATCGCTGAAGCAGCCGACGAGCAGAAACCGGCCTGTTTCCGCTATGCACGGGTCTGCCCTTCGCCATAAACGATGTATTTATAACTGGTCAACTCCTTAAGACCGCAGGGTCCCCGAGCGTGAAATTTATCCGTACTGATACCTATTTCTGCACCCAACCCAAACTCACCACCATCATTGAAACGCGTACTCGCATTGATGATGACCGCTGCAGTATCGACCGCTGCAGCAAATTTTTTCGCGGTAGAACTTTGGTCGGTCACAATGGCATCGGTATGGCCACTTCCAAATCGATTGATGTGATCAATCGCATCTTCCAGCGACGGGACCACGCGAACGGAGATCACCGGGCCCAGATATTCCGCTCGGTAGTCTTCGTCTGTCGCCCTGTGGGCCCGGCTAAAAAGAGAAATTGTTTTTTCGTCCCCACGAATTTCAACACCCTCATCATAAAGCCGCTGACAAATGTTCGGCAGGAACGAGTCGGCCACATCGGCATGGACCAGCAGCGACTCAGCCGCATTGCAAACCCCCATCCTCTGGCACTTAGCATTCACGACAATCGCTCCGGCCATCTCTTGATCGGCAGCTGTATCTACATAAACGTGACAATTACCGGAGAAGTGCTTGATCACAGGCATCTGAGCTTCGGTGGCTACTCGCTTGATCAGTCCCTCGCCACCACGCGGAATCGCCAGATCGATCCACTCCGGCATTGAGAGAAAATAGCCAACAGCTTCTCGGTCCTGGGTTGCAACCAATTGTACTGCATGTTCTGGAACACCTGTCTGTTTGGCGGCCGCAATGAGGATCTCTACAATTGCACGGCTCGAATGGGCGGCCTCTTTGCCACCCCGCAGGATGACGGCGTTGCCACTTTTGAGACATATTGCAGCCGCATCGGCCGTCACGTTTGGGCGGGACTCGTATACAAAAAAAACGACCCCTAACGGGACCCGAACCTTTTGTATCTCCAATCCGTTGGGCCTAATCGTTGTCTCGATGATTTCACCGATCGGTTCAGGCAGGGTGGCTACTTGTCGGATCCCCTCAGCAATACTTTCGATGCGTTCTGAAGTGAGCCTTAAGCGGTCAGATTGCGCCTCAGTAAGACCAAAACTGGGTGCCGCTTCCAGATCACGCCGATTAGCCGCTAGCAATTCCTCACTGCGATCGCAGAGCATCTGTCCGCTAGCCTTGAGCCATGCGTTTTTTATGTCGCCAGAAAGAAGCCCTAGTTGCGTTGAGGCCTGCCTTGCCCGCTTTGCGATATCGAGACAGTAGGACTGCAGTTTTTTTTCTTCTGCGATCGCCATGTCACTTTTAGCCCAGCTCAGGAGGTTCGGTGATCCGGCGCATGTAATCGCTCAATCTCGCCTGCAGGTCTAACAGATTTTGCCACTGCCTCTGTTCGAGTGTCATGCGTTCATTCTCTTCGTCTGCTGGATGCGCCGTAGCAAGTAAATCACCAATCCTTAAATGCATATATTCCAGCAATTCTGAGAGTTGTGCCGCCTGACAGGGGGTCATCTCCTCCGGAAGATCCGGTTGTTGCAATGAATGCAAAGTACCCTGAATGGCCGGATTACTGTGCCAGTTGAGTTCATAGTCAATGGAGACGGCAGAATCCGGAGAGACGAGTTCTTCCGGTGCCAAAGTTACATCGCTACGGTCGTCACGAATGCGAATCTCTGCAAGTCGCTCAGCGATCTGTTCTTCGGAGCCAAACAACAAAAGCGAACGTCCTAGGCTGAGCAGATCGCCATAACGAAGAATACGGAGGCGAATCTCATCGCCATTGACTTTAGTGCCATTGGTGCTCTCTAGATCCGTAAGAATAACTTTAGAATTATCTTCCTGAATCTTGATGTGAAAGCGGCTGATCCGCTCGTCGTTGAGTTGGATGGAATTACCTTCCTCGCGACCAATGGTAATCGGAAGCGGAAGATCATCATAGATCTTCCCCCGGTCGGCACCGTCGAGGACTCGTAAGGTTATTGCCACGAATGAATTCACTTAAAACAATGCTGTTCAGTTATCGGATTTTCATCCACCCTAACCAGATAAATCATTGGCTGTTATTAGAATTCTTTGAAACTATCTTCGTCAAGTCATTGAAACGCTACAGGGTCCATGCGTTCGCAAGGCAGGCCGTTGCAAATCCGTGAGGCACAAACTATCCTACACAATCATACGCTTTCCCGCACGATCTTTCTTTACAGTAGCAGTTCACGAGCGGGATTTTGGTGGTTGCATTGACACATGGGTCCTTCACATATGGGGGGCACCGCCAAAACAAAGCGCCCGTGGCGCAACTGGATAGCGCATCGGTCTTCGGAACCGAGGGTTGTAGGTTCGAATCCTACCGGGCGTGCTGCAGGCTTGAGGATTGATTTTCCTCAGACAAGTGTTGTCACTTAGTGCGCACTGGACATCGCACTGCGTACATCTTTAGAATCCGCGACTGGTTGTGGCGTCTCCCAACCACGATGCTCAGGCGAGACATTTGAATCACTTGTGCCGGATATCTGCCCGAGAATGCTATCCGAACGCGCCTACTCTATAAGGTCCGCGACCGACAGATGCCAACTGGACCCACATCCACTCTCCGCAAAATATTTCTGTAGATTTCCCTGCGGAAGCGTTTTTCATGCTGCTCTTTTTAGCAATATTGCCCGCGGGCAATATTTATTCTCCCCATCAACTCTCTCAAACTCCGGGAGTGCTTTTCTCAACAACTTGTCGTAATCGTGGCATGTCGGATTTTCAATCAAGAATATATACTGTGTTGATAGGCTTTTAATGTTTAATAAAAACTTTATCGCCCTCTTGTAGGATAAATGCATGATGACCGCTTGAGTATAAACAAATTCATGCGTTCCTAATTGATCCATCCCATCGCTGTCCGTTAAATCTTTCACGGCCAGCCTTCCACTAAAATCGTAGTCGTCCAACTTATAATATTTGTATCCCAGATCTATCTGTGATTGTGAATAATCGCAGCCATTAACAACTACACTTGGGCTGGTTTTATGAATGTTTATTAAATGTTGGGCCGGGCCACAGCCACATTCAAAAACAGATTTGACTTTGAGCTTATATACCTGATGATAAATTTCTTTCCAGTTTTCATGGAGGTCGTCATTGAAAACTAACTCTCCCTCCTTTTCTGTGAAATCAGTGGCAAGCATATCGTGCTTGTGAGTGTCGCGAGAGCCATGTATCAAATCGCACATTTCCTCCTCATAATATTCTTGGGTATATTGTTCCCACACAAAGTCATCGCGCTTTTTTTTCTTTGTCATTATTCTTCATCCTAGAATGATGTTTTGGGCAGTCACAAATTTCCTTATACCAACAACAAAAAAACAGAGCAATCACAATAACTGCCAATAATCTTGCCTGTTTCGTGATTTTATTTTGGGAGTACGATACACGCGCAGACTTGGCGGACAGCGTTCTTGCGACTGGTATCGCAACTTCTTTTTCGGTAGCAGTTCACGGGTGACTGTATTGGTCTATTGGTTCTTGAAACATTCGCCACCCCCGAAGCAAAGTGGCCGTCGCGCAAGTGGAGAAGGTATTGGTCTCAGGATCCCTGGACTTTAGTTCCAAGCACTATTGGGCGTGCTGAAGGCGCATGTTCAAAAACATCAAGGCAGGACGCCGGGGACTGCCAAGTCAATCGCATAGAGCCCCTGGTGGGCGGTAATATAGAGTGTCTTGTGCGCAGAGCCGCCAAAGGTACAGTTGGCCGTCCCCTCTGGCACGGGAATCACCACTCGCTGCTCCCCATCGGGCGCAAAGACGACCACCTGCGGCCCGCCAGTACAATAGAGGTTACCCAGAACATCCATACTCATCCCGTCGACCGCCATGTCGGCAATCTTTTGAATCTTCTCAAGCGATCCATCCTCTTTTACGCGATATGCAATAACGGTCTTCGCCCCGTTGTCGGCCACATAGAGAATCGATTTGTCGGGTGAAAACATCAGACCGTTTGGACGGATCATGTCATCGATCACTCGTCGCAGTTCACCCATCCGTGGCAAGTAATAGACACCCTCAATCTCCATCTCCATATCGGTGCGGTCGCCGTACCGCGGATCGGTAAAGTAGATCCCTCCTTTACCATCAAGCACCACATCGTTGGGGCTGTTGAACCGCTTGCCTTCAAAGCGATCGGCAAGCACCGTTTTTTTATCTCCCAACTTGCGGGTCAATTGGCGGTTACCCCCCTCGCAAATCAAAAGCGCGCCGCTCGGGGCAAACATCAGGCCATTGGCCCGACCGCTGTTCTCAACGGCCACGCTGACCTCGCCTGTGGCCGGGTCAAAAATATGGATTTTTTCGTTGGGAATATCGCTAAAGTAGATGCGGCCATCGCCCGCTTCAGCCGGTCCTTCAGTAAAGCTAAAACCGTCTGCCAGTTTGCGGACTTTCCCTCCCTGCGGTACCACACCATTGATCGGCCGCAAGCGAATGTTCCGCCAGCGAACTTTTAGGGGATCGGCACGCTCACCGACCGAGTGGACCTGCAACGCGATAAAACCTTCTGCCGTCTTCGAGTCGACCAAATCGGCTGCTGGCACACCGTTGATCCAGGTGCGAATCGAATCACCAATGGCAACAATTCGAAACCGGTTCCACTCTCCCTGCCGAAAGGCGTAGCGGGCCGCCGTATTGCCCGAGAGGGGCGCAATCCAACCCCGGCGACCTTCGTCATAAATGCCTCCCGACCAACCCCGATCGGACGGATCGATTTCGACCTGATAACCGTGGACGCGACTATTGTGATATTCGGGCAGACTGTTGCTACGAATCTGAATGCCGCTGTTAAGCTGTGGATCGACTTGAAATTCGAGCTCCAACTCAAAGTCTCCCCAATGGTTTTTGGTGCAAAGAAAACTGTTGGGGGTATTCGGGGCACTCGTACCTACAATAGTTTCATTCTCTACTCTATAGGTCGCTTTGCCTCCCCGCTGCTGCCAGCCTTTGAGCGACTTTCCATCAAACAAAGCCGTCCAGCCTTCTTCCTCCGCGCAAAGCGGACCGGAAACGACAATGGCGAGAAACATTACTGCCAGCACCGATATTCTGACAAAACCTTTTTGATGCGAACCCATGTATCACTCCTCTGGGACTATCGCGGAAAAAGCCTGAACTGGGAAATGTCCTAACAGGATACCAGTGTGGTGTCCAGAACCTGGCTGACTCGCACAGCAACCGCAGCGGGGTGACTCATAGTATTTCTGGGTTAACAGCGGATTTTGCGCTGTGCCAGATACTCCGTAAGAGCTTTATCAAACTGCATGCCGGTATCGATCGGCACATAATCAATGCCTGCCTGAGAACATTCTCGCCGATAGCGCCCCCTAAATTCTTCAACCTCCGCAAGGTAATCATTGCGAAAACCGGTTGCGTCAACCTCGAGTCGGTCCAGTGTTTCCGGTTCTTCAAATTCAACCATTCCGTCAAAAGGAAAGTTTACCTCGGCTTCGTCCATAATATGAAACAAAATGACATCGTGCCCACCATGCCGAAGTTGGTGCAGCGATTTGAGAACCTCATCTGGATCGGCAAATAAATCGGTCAGAATCATCACGAGGCTTCGATGCCGCAACATCGCCGCGATTTGCTGAATGCTGCGAGCGATGTCGGTCTCGCCAGTAGGCTTCAACTTTGCCAGTAGCGACAAAATATTTCCTAATTGCGTCCGTTTCGATTTGGGCGGCAAGCTGTCGCGAACTTTTTTGTCAAACGTAATCAGGCCCACTGGATCCTGTTGGTGGATCATCAAATATGCCATTGCCGCTGCCAAACAAATACCGTATTCAAATTTGTTGAGCTGCTGACGGAAGGTGTAGCCCATCGACCGACTGAGATCCATGACAAGATAGCCGTGAATGTTCGTTTCGGCTTCAAATTTTTTGACGTAGTATTTATCTGTTTTGGCATAGACGAGCCAATCGATGTCGGCCGGATCATCGCCAACAGTGTATTTCCGGTGTTCACTAAACTCTACGGAAAAACCCTGAAACGGGCTGGCATGCATTCCCTGAAGAAAGCCTTTGACGATAAACTGGGCCCGTAAATCGAGTCGGGAAATCTGTCGGATCACTTCTGGCTTGAGGTACTGTTCGACGTTGGCCATGACAAGTGCTGGGCAATCGACCGGGGATGGGCCCCCAGATGATATTACCCATCCCTACTGCTTTTCGAACTTAGATATTTCAGGGAGCGGCACATCCTGTAACAGCCGAGCGATGACATCTTCATTGCTCATTCCCTCGGCTTGCGCCTGAAAATTTGTACTGATTCGGTGCCTAAGTACCGGAACGGCAATCTTTTGTACATCTTCGACGGCGACAGAAAATCGGCCGCTCATCGCGGCCAGAGCCTTTCCACCCTGAATAAGAAACTGTCCTGCCCGTGGGCCTGCACCCCAATCAACCAACTCCCTAATGTAATCGGGTGCAGAAGGATCACCGGGGCGGGTTGCTCG
>JABABY010000050.1:10747-10995 GCA_014237955.1 Planctomycetota bacterium | reverse complement strand
CTTGCCAGGCCGGTCCTGATGGTTTCCAGTGCCGGTGGAATGAACATCGAAACCGTTGCCGCAGAGACACCGGAGTTGATCTACAGGGAGGTGTTTGATCGTGATGCGGGTCTCGATGCCTACCAGGCCCGCAAACTAGCTTCGGTTCTGGAATTGGCGCCGGGCAGCGTACGCAGCGCTGTTCAGTTCATGCAGCGGCTTTGCCAACTTTTTGTTGCACAGGATTGTTCTTTGGTGGAAATCAATCC
>JABABY010000050.1:5874-10737 GCA_014237955.1 Planctomycetota bacterium | reverse complement strand
GAGAACGGTGAATTGATTGCGCTCGATGCCAAGATGAGCTTCGACGACAATGCCCTCTTCCGTCATAAGGACCTGCAAGAGTTTCGCGATTTAGCAGAGGAAGAACCGACTGAGGTCCGTGCTGGGGACGCGGGGTTGAACTACGTAAAACTGGAAGGCAACATCGGATGTCTGGTAAACGGTGCTGGTTTAGCAATGAGCACCATGGATCTGATTAAATTGCACGGTGGTGAACCTGCAAACTTTCTGGATGTTGGCGGGGGTGCGAATGTCGAGCAGGTTACGGAGGCGTTTAACATTTTGCTTGGGGATACACATGTGAAAGCAGTCCTCGTCAACATCTTTGGCGGTATTATGCGCTGTACCACGATTGCCTCAGCGGTGGTTGAGGCCTACAAGAGTGTCGGGTTCAATGTGCCTCTGGTCGTGCGGCTTGAGGGAACGGAAGTTGATGAGGGCCGCAACATTCTTGCCGAAAGCGGAGTCGACATTATTACAGCAGTCGATCTTACCGATGCTGCTAAAAAAGTGGTAGCTGCTGTGGGATAAATTGTAAACGGCGAATTTTAACTATATTGTATGAGCCGCATTGAACCAAAATGGTAAAACATGAGTATTCTCGTTGATAAAAACACACGTGTCCTCTGTCAGGGAATTACCGGACACACGGGCGAGTTTCACACCAGGGGCTGTCTGGAATATGGCACACAAGTCGTTGCCGGTTGCACTCCCGGCAAGGGTGGGCAAACGGTCGCTGGCGTGCCGGTGTTCAATACGGTTCGCGAGGCGGTGGAACAGACTGGTGCCGATGCCACGATGATTTATGTCCCGCCTCCTTTTACAGCCGATGCGATCTTAGAGGCGGTCGATGCAGAAATCGGGGTAATTGTTGCGATCACCGAAGGCATCCCGATACTCGATATGGTACGGGTTTATGAAAAGGTCAAGCGAAGCGGATCGGTGTTGATTGGCCCCAACTGCCCGGGCCTGATCACACCGGATGAATGCAAAATTGGCATCCTTCCAGGATACATTCACAAAAAAGGCCCGGTTGGGGTGATCAGCCGCAGTGGTACGCTCACCTATGAGGCGGTCTGGCAGCTTTCCAATGTGGGCCTCGGACAGTCGACTTGCATTGGTTTGGGCGGGGATCCAATTGTTGGTATGTCGTTTGTTGATTTGCTCAAGCTGTTCGGGTCCGACGATTCGACAGAGGCTATCTTGATGATCGGCGAAATTGGCGGTACGGCGGAAGAGGAGGCTGCAGCGTTTGTCGCCGATCAGATTGACAAGCCGGTTGCTGCATTTATTGCAGGCCGTACAGCGCCACCCGGCAAGAGAATGGGACATGCCGGGGCAATTATTTCGGGCGGCAAGGGAACGGCCGTGGAAAAAGTAGCCGCGCTTGAAGAGGCCGGGATCGTAGTCGCCGAGAGTCCCGCCGATATGGGGCTTGCAGTAAAACGAGCCATGGAGAAATCGGGCTGCTGCTAGCGCTCTTTTAATACGTCAACCCGAGACGGACCATAAACGTATCGGGAGGATTGTACATCACATAATTCGGGTCGTAGCGCAACTGTCGGTTCCAGACCCACGCCGCTTCCATGAACCCTTTCAGGCCGTAGGATCCGGTCCATTCGAGGCCACTGATCATGCGGATATCATTGTATTCCACGCGCCCTGAGCGTCCTGCCTGTCCTGGTGGGTAAAGTAAAGAACCTGGGCCATTTTGGGGAAGAAACTTTTGAGTCCAGGTTCCCCCGCCATACTCGCCAGCGAGATACCACCAGAGGTCGGTATTCCGGAATGAGTTGAGTCGGTACGCAAATTTTGGATTAGGGAATAGAATATCGAAGCGCATCTTGCCGTCGGACCCTCCCGGGTTCCAGACGAGTCCGCCGGCCGGTAGCAATTTGATGGTGAGTCGATCGATATAAACGATGCCGGCCCGCCACTGGTGCGCGTCATTGGTCTGCCAAACCCCAAAGGCGCGTCCCTGCCAACGCCAGCTCTTGCTGGTCAATGTATTGAAGTCCGAGTAGATGCCGGGCCGAAAACCGAGATCGGCACTCAGTCCATGTGTCAGTTGTGGACTCCATCCAAAGTCGAGGTATCCGCTGTAGAGCCTGGGTGGCATCTGAGCCGAAGCCACAGGACCGGCAGGCGGTTGAGGATATTGACCCCCCGGACCGCTGATCAGGTCGAGGGCAAAACCGGGTGTAACTAATAGCGGTGCATTTTTAGGCATGAAGGAGATCGGAAAAAGAAACGATCCACTCAAATCGGTAGTCATCCACCCCAGCCCTTTCAGGCCACCACGATTCATATAATTTTGGCGAAAACGAATTTGTTGCAATAATCGTGGCCATTGACCAAACGTAGCCTCGGAAAAAAGCGGTTTTTGTCCAGCAGGGGCCGGATCGGTAATCATTGGTGGCGGCATTCCAGCCGGAGTTTGATAGGGCGACGTGGGCAGTGTCGGGTCGGCGTAGGGGTCAAAGCCGGAAGCCTTTGGCGGCGCGGGAATAGCGGCCGGGGGCGTACCGCTAGGGGGTGTTGCGGGGAATGCCGGTGCCGCAGGCAAAGACGAAGCAGGAGGAGTAATCGATGGTGCGGGGGTAGCTCCCGCAGGAAATTTAACCTTGGGAGGGCTTATCTGCCCCCACGCAATCTGGCTGGTGAGACCCAGCAACAGATAGATCTGCGCATAGCACAGTGCTCGTCGACAGTGAAGCACTCGTTGCCTCGCTTCCCGCAAAAGAAGACACATCGAATTAAACGGCAGAGGAGAACATCAAGAGAAAGAGGTAAATACCAAGGCCAAGAAAATGCGTCAAGCTTGAAATGAAGAATTAGGACCGCTTTTTAAATGTTCCAATTGTCTTGCGCAAACGGCTTGCTAGCGTTGGGTCTTGCAACAAAAATGGGCAGGTAGCGGTTCTAGCGTCGACTGCAAACACCAGCACAATCACAGCATGCACTCACGCTCCGCGGTGCTTGGCAGCAGGGTGTCGGCGGGTCGGTCTTTTAAGCCGCCGATAAGGACGAAATGCGGCAACACAGATTTCCTGACGATTTTTGCTGAGTTGTCGTGCTCGTATGCGGGGGAAACCCCAGGACCGAATCTGCTCAATGTACTGGGGAAGCTGGTTTGCCATTTCCCAGGTTTGTAGTTTGAGATTGAGAATGATGCCCCAGATGTGTGTACTGCGGTAGGTGATAATATCGCCAACCGTATTGAGTGTTACCTCGGGTGGAACGTTCATATCAGCCACTAACCACTGGAACTCCTTAAACTCGCGTCGCTTTACCTCGTGTCCTCGTTTACGCAGATGCTGGAAATCTTTATGCCCCATGACTCGTGGATCGACCTCTGCGGGATCGACACCAACAACCCGCAATCCCCGCTCCAGGAGTGCTTGACTGCTTCCTCCCGGCGAACAACCGAGTTCGACGCATCGTTGTCCTGGTTTCATTGGCCAACAAGTCCAGTCCAGTGCTTCACACATCTTAAGGTAAGCCCGCGAAGCGGTTGCCGTGGGCCGATTGCATGACCAAATTCCACCGGGCCACCGCTGGACGCGACGGTTCACCTGATGGGCACCGATCCACCACTGACCGGGATCAACCAGAATACAATCGAGAACATGCTCGTTGCGTTGTGCTAGAGAGCTGGCATTTGTAGTCGCGACAAGCTTACTATAATGTTCGGGGGCTGTTGCACAGAGCAGTCGCTCGGCGGCGGTTGACTCATCGGTCATCCTTGGCTCAAACCCCTTGTGGCCAGGAGCGGCTCGATCCCGTGGCCAGACGTGCAATCGATCGAGTGGATGTTCACCCAGGAGTTTCCAAACATCAACGGCAAGCTGCTCGGGAGCGGTCGGGCCGACTTTGCCAAGGGAAAGCCCCCAAGAGCGAATAAAGATGCTCGGCATCTCCAGAAAGGCTGAAATAGGTTGTACTTCGGATAGCTTGAATGTTAAAAATCCAGGTCGTGAGAAGGCGAGACGCCAACCGACGGAAGCAACTTCTTTTTTAATGATCGCTTCTGCGCCCACTTGGCAGGTTACATAGATAAATTGACTGCCGAGCGGATGCGTCATTGCATTGTCTTGCCGAGAGGGACCTAAGGTCGAGGAAGCGGTACAATATCGTGCATCCACCTTCTTTCGTATAGGGTCCTCAAGGTGGTGTTTGTTTTGGGAGATCCCTTCGGCACATTTCGTTGAGTGAGAATGAAAAAGATATGACATTGAATCAAGATACATTTGAATCGTATGCTCTCGAGGCACCGGACATGGAATCGGTCTCTTCAGAGTATCAAACCATTCATTCAGCGCTTGACAAAAAATGCGACGGAGCCGATTGGATCGCGGCCATTGAATCGTGGGACTCTTTACGGCGAAAGATCACCGAATGGATGAATTTAACGGAGATTCGATTTCATCAAGATACTCACAATACACAATATCTGGCGGCAAAGCGGAATTCGGACGAACTCAAACCCGCGTTGCTCGATCTGGAAGTGGGCGTGAAATCTCGTCTTATCAAAACACCATACAGGGAAATCGTTTCCCAAAAGTGGGGCCCTCATGTCCTCAATCTGTGGGAGTGTGACATTGCGTCTTTCGATCCTGTGATTAAGGAAGATCTCGTCAAGCAAAGCGAGTTGGAAACCACCTTTACGGAATTATTGGCATCGGCGCAGTTCACGTTTCGAGGCGAGCAACTGACGCTGTCGCAGTTGCGAAAATACTCGGAGCATCTTGACCGGACGGTTCGTTATGAGGCTGCAACACTTCGAAGTGCCTGGTTTGAATCCAACGCACCGAAATTGGACCGAATTTTTGATCAACTCGTCCG